>NZ_VTSR01000012.1 GCF_008329715.1 Gimesia chilikensis
ACAGAAATCAGGAAAACAGCATAAAAAACCGCTCTGGTGGGAACGAACTTAAGAGCGGAGTTACTAGCCGCCGGTAATTTTTAGCGACACTGGATATATTACTGGTGGCTGGCGCCAGGCCGCTCAGGAAAAAAGCCAGCGATGAGCCCAAATGCAATTCGGGCCGAGTGTAACGCCGGTTCCTCACACGCCTGCCACTCCATAAATGCTCCCCAATATGAATTACACATGAATCACCTTGACCGCGGCTCCGCGGCCCGATAAACATTCACTCAGACCATGTCACTCCGCCCCAGAACCCTGAAAGTAATCATCGACCACCCGGAGTAAAGCTGCTTGAAATTTTTAACCACACCACACATCCGCCTTCCCTTTACCGGCCTGCTGTTCCTGGTCAACCTCTGCCTGCAGTCGCTGCCCGTGCAGGCGGAAGTCACGCTGATCCCTTCCGGTAAGGCCAGCGTCTGGAAATATTACGACGCCGCCACTCCGCCCCGGGCCGACTGGATGTTGTCGACCTTCGATGACCAGCCCTGGTCGTCCGGCCCCGCACCGCTCGGCTTTGGCGAACCGGGAATCAATACACCCGCAGGCGCAGGCACCGATCCACAAAACCGACAGATCACCGCCTACTTCCGGCACACCTTTACGGTTCCCGCCGACTCCGGCCTCCGCCAGCTGGTCCTGTTGATCCGCAGCGATGACGGCGTCGTCGTCTACCTCAATGGCACCGAGATCGCCCGCAACAATCTGCCCGCCGGACAGGTCACTCCACAGACCACCGCCGTCAATGCCCTGGGAGGCGTGCTGGAGCGACTCTATCAACGTTTCACAATTCCGGCAGACAACCTCAAGGCCGGTACCAATCTGCTCGCAGTGGAACTGCACCAGGCGAACCCCCGCAGCACCGATCTGTATCTGGACCTGATGCTCCGCGGCTATCAGAGCGCCGCCGAACTGCGGCCTATTCTCAAAACCGAACAGCAACAGGCGGCCCGCGATTACCACACGCAACATTACATCTCTCCCCAGCTCAAGATTCTGGACGGCTACATTGACGGCGGTCGAGGCATGCAGGTCGATCCCCGGGGACAGACCCGCTCCCGTCGGGAACTGATCATCGTCGACCGTCAGCGGGATCCCTCTCTGCAGAAACATCTGGAATATGCCCGCTCCCAGGAAGTCATGTCGCTGCCGCCGGAGAAACGGGCACTGAAACTCGCCCAGTACATTGACCAGAGCATGTCACTGGATCAGCAGAACCGCGCCACCATGGCAGCGGTCGTCCTGCTGACAGACGAGTACGCCAACCAGGGCGTCCTGATCGGCGAAGTGACCCAGCTCTGCGGTGCCGGCGTCTGTCGACATCGGGCGCTGCTCTTCAAGATCCTCGCCGATGAAGCGGGCCTCGACGTCGCCCTCGTGCGCGGCAACTACGGAGACGCCACCCGCCACGCCGGCCATGCCTGGAACGAACTGCACCTCAAAGACGGCCGGCGTCTGATTGTCGATGTGATGCACCGCCGCGTCGAGCCACTGACCCCCACCGGCTCCCCGATCACCGCCCGCTACCTGACCATCGACAACAAACCCTGGTACGGCACCAAAGAACCCGAGACAGAGACTCCCCCCACCGAATCAGAATAACACCTCAGAGGTGCCCCCCCAAATCTCTCCCCGCTCCACCGGGTGGGCTCGAATGCAATTCGAGCCGAGCACAGCGAGCAAGAGGTCTTAGAGAAAGCAATCCTGCACAAAACAGTCGTCCCTGTTTTCATTCACGTTGACCGCCGGCAAGCCAAATCAGCAGTAGGACACCAGCCCCGGTTGAAACGACGTTGCTATAAACCGTTCGAAATAAAAAAGATCGAGTGGCCCCGAATGCAATTCGGGGTTGTCACAGACAACGGGAAACTGTCAGAGCACACGCACAATCCGGAAAGCGATCACCGACTTCTATTAATCTGAATACATGCCTTGGCACATGAAAGCAAAAGTGCCGAAACTGAAAGACCGTGGATCGTTCCCCGGGTGCTACTCGATCGGCATCAAACAGGCTGACAAGCATCATATGACAGGTAATCCCCCCTAGTTGCTTCCGTGCTAGAGGGGCGAGGGTTGTCGGGTTTGAAACGTCAGAGCAGTATTGCAAAATTGCAGCCCGCAGAATCGAGGCAGCCTAGAGAGGCGAGCTGCTCAAGTTTCATTGGGACTGAGGGAACTAAAATAAATCATCGAGAATTGTTTTTATAACAGCCCGATCTAAGGCCTTAGCGACCTCAAATCGTCCTTGGAGTTCTTCAGATCGGGCTTTTGTTTCCTTACCCGCATCAGAATTCATATCATGCCATTTGACCATAAATCCCACATTGTCCCACTCGATAGCTGTGTATGATTGATGCTTGTCAACAGTGCCCCCAGTTGCATTTGCGACGTAATCATACCAATTATCAAATCCATCTAAGCTTACTGACTTGTCAAAATGAGGGGTAGGCATTCTGGAACATGCTTCAAAGAATTTTCTAGCGGCTGCATGTTCTTCAACTTCTTTGAACACTTTGTCAGCCCCAGCCTCATCAAGATGTCGATACAGTTTCTTCACTAACTCTTCTACTTTATCGCTTGCATCTGAAATGTTAGTGAGTAAGTTTGTTGAGATTTTAAGTTGGTTACCAATCTTCCTTTGTTGAAGAAAATCAAAAAACATTCCTGCCCATTGTTTTTTTTTGCAGACTTATAATTTCACGGGCAAAATCAAATGGAGTAATTGCATTATTTACGGATTCCTTTCTTACATCATCTATAAATTTGAAGATTCTTAGAGCATCTGAACTATCTTCTATGGAAGGAAAATTCATCTCAAGAATGAGGTCATTATTCTTGTTTTTGGAGTAAAAATGATGGTCTGAGTATACGTTGCGTTTTACATATGTGAAGATCGGAATCTTTTGTTCCTTAGCTTCTAAAAACTCAGCATTTGTTATGGATTTGGATTTATCCGATATATATTCCCCCCCAAATCTACCACCGATAATCAAAATAAAAAGATCACAATTCCGTACCTCGTGTATACAACTTTCATGAGTATGTGAATCTGGACTGAAATAAACATCTCCACGTTCACTCAATACCGGATCGAATCCGTAAGACTTGACGAATTCGAGTAAGCTGTCTCGTATCTCTGAAAGGTCATAACAAGTTGAGCTGATGAAGACTCTCGGATTTGCCATTTGATATTGGTCCTTGTATTGATTATCTCTGAAGCTACATACTATACGTACTTTCAATAGATCTCAAGAATAAACCGGAGAACTGATCAACCGACTTTTAGAGCTAGTTTTTCTATTTATGCTCCGAGTCTCTGCACAAGCTGAAAGCAGCGCACGCACGAGAGGACGTGGTTGCATGCAACCTCCT
This sequence comes from Gimesia chilikensis, assembly GCF_008329715.1. GTDB lineage: Bacteria > Planctomycetota > Planctomycetia > Planctomycetales > Planctomycetaceae > Gimesia > Gimesia chilikensis. The sequence continues at coordinate 3,418 of NZ_VTSR01000012.1, forward strand.
GAAAACTAATGGCGCTGCCGTGATCATCTTGGGCGGTGGTCATGATCTGACGGACAACATTAAGCAAGTCGGTTGGGGGAAGTCACAAGCATGAGCGGCTGTCGGTGCCTAAGTATCTTTAAATTTTGAAAGCAGACAAATGTTCTGGAAAAGTAAACTGATTGAAGTCGGATTAAAAATAACGTTAAGCTGCAATGAAGATGAAGACGGCCGTCTTTTAATGACAGGAATGTATAAAAACATTTTGCTTTCAGGTGTCCCCAGACCGGGTGATTTTATTTTGGGCTTTGAGATTTTAGAAATGGCCGAAGTCAAAGACGTGAATTGGATGTGTGGTGGTGGCGTTCTAATTGAGCTTATTGGCAATGGCTTTGCCGATCTTCCCGATATGATTTCTTTTGAACAAATGCTAATAAATGATGGCTGGAAAGGTGCAGACCCTTACCACGGGTATACTGAGGCAAAACAGAAATATATTAAAATACATGGCTACCCTGACAATTAATGATTCAAATGCAAGTAGAGCAAGTGTCGGTGCCGAATCGGGGTTGTCACAGACAACAGGAAACTGTCAGAGCACGCACACAATCCGGAAAGCGATCACCGACCTCTGTCGATTCCTGTGTCACCGTTTCATTCCACATCCAGCGATCACACAGTCAGTTTCCTGCTCGCTGTGCTCGGCCCGAATTTTATTCGGGCCCACCCCCTGATCGCTTGAATGTGTTTAAAAGATCCCCACCCATTCACGGCACCGGTCCCCAGATCTTTTCCAGCAGCGCAAACATCCGCGGGTCATGCGTCTTCAGTTCCGCGCGGACGAACGGATAAAAATCGTTCACGCCGAAATACGCCTCGGTTGATTCGGCGAAATACTCCTTGTGGTTGTTCATCCCGTAGTGCTGCACCGTCTGCCCGGTGTGTGACAGCACCTTTTCATACAGACCGCCTTCCTTCGCAGCATCATAAACGGCAATTACCTCGGGCTGATCGAAGCTCAATACCTGATCGTGGTAGGCGTGCGCCAGCTCATGCAGGACCACATACGGATGCTGGGCCCACATGTTCCGGGCGAACAACTGTGTGGCCACCGGAATATGCACGTGCTTCGCCAACCGCGGATCATGTCCGTTCGCCACGAGCCAGGCCCGGTTGGGATGGTACTGCATGCGATCCAGTTGCGGGTGCTTGAGTTCCAGCCAGATCCGCACCTGCTGTAACTGTTTCACCCGTTCCGCAGGCACGATGAACTTCACCCGCTGCAGATGGTTCCCCAGCGCCGCGAGCGCCTGCACTCCCACCTGCGCATGCGGCTCGGAAAACAGCGCGGGATCGACGTCCACCTGCCAGCCTTCCACTTCCCGTTGCACCGGATCAAACGACGGAGCAGGGGAGTCCGCCGGTAATGGCGAACATACCAGGTTCCATCCGACAGTCACCACAATCAATGTCAGCCAGCCAGCAACCGTCCGCGAGAAAGTTTGACAATGCCGCATCAGAGGGCCCTTTTTTCTAAATGCAGGAATCACAGAGGTTTCGATTTTAATGGCTCCACAGCAGGAACGAAACGCAAAAACCGATTTCCGGTTTTCCCACTGGCATCTCACAGACGAACGCCTAAAATGAGGTCAGACGCGTCCACTTCCTGAAACGTCTTTGAGTTGTCCCGTCATGAATCTTGAAACCCAGACCGAATCGACCCCGAAACCTCCGCGCTCCTGGCGGCAGTCGCTGCCCGGCGGCCTGCTGGATAAACCGCAAAACGGAAAACAGATGCTCGTTTATTATGTCTCACGGGTGCTCGCGTTTTATGTCATCGCGATGCTGGTACTCATGCTCGCACAGCGGCGGCTCATTTATCAACCGACACGCGTCCCCGAACTTTCGACAGATCAGACCGCTGCCCCGTACGGCATTATCCATGAAATCACCACCACGACCGACGATGGCCTGGACCTCAAAGGCTGGCACTACCTCGCGGGACAGGTCGCCTGTACCGATCAGGGGGAGTGCGATGCGGAACTGGCCAAAGGCCGACCCGTGGTGATCCTGCTGCATGGCAATGGAGGCAACCGTCTGCATCGCGTGGAAACCTGCCGTCTGCTGGCCAGCCTGAACCTGCACGTCTTCGCCTTTGACTATCGAGGCTACGCCGAAAACCCGGGCAGCCCCTCTCAAACCGGTCTGCTCAATGATGCCCGCGCCTTCTGGAAATACGCGGTCCGCGAACGCAAGGTTGACCCGGGGCGGATCATCCTCATGGGAGAATCGCTGGGAGGCGGCGTCGCCACCTTACTCGCCAGCGAACTCTGCGAACAGCATACGCCGCCGGCCGGGCTGATTCTGCGTTCCACCTTCAGCTCGATGGTCGATGCCGCTTCGCACCACTATCCCTGGGTGCCTGTCTCCTGGCTGCTCTGGGATCAGTACCCCAGCCAGGCGGTCATCCCCAACATCGTCTGCCCGCTGCTGGTCATTCACGGCACCGAAGACGAAATCGTCCCTTACAAGCTCGGTAAAAAACTGTTCGACGCCGCACCGGCTTCCTCGGAGACCGGAATTCCCAAGCAGCTGGTCACCATCGAGCGGGGCAGCCATAACGGGCTGATGTATGAAGCACGCCTCAAACTCAGAGACGCCTACGACGACTTCACCCGCGAACTGTTTCCGGCAGTAACCAATCACTGAGTTGGTCTTAAAGCTTCCACAACCCGAGTTGAGATTTCTCTGTTTTTTTTGCAAACAACGGATGAAAGCGGGCCACTACACCGGTTAAACTGAAGCTCTTGAGTATTTAAAGAATATTAACTTACGTGCCCCTGCAAATCTGTGACCTTGCAACTTGAAACCCTGAGGCCTCTTATGAACCAGCTCCGGAATGCTTCCCACTGTCATCACTTCTCGCGCCGCCTGCTGATCGCGTACTTGCTGCTGCTGGTTATGGCCTGTTTCCCCGGGATGGTATCTGCCGCCGAGTTGATGGCAGGAGCCGCCAAGGTGGATATCACGAACCGCGATGTGCCCCTGGTAAATGATCCGCTGTATGTGAAGGCTCTGGTCATCAAAGAGGGAGACAACACCGCCGCCATCGTCACAGTGGATGCGGTCGCCATCGGCGAAATCGGTTCGATCACCAACGAGTACCTCGACAATGTCAGAGGGCAGATCGAAAAAGAACTGCAGATCAAGCCGCAGAACATCATGATCAATGCCAGCCACTGTCACGGCATCGTCTGTAACGATGTCGAACAGCGAACGGTCCAGGCGATTAAAGAAGCCGCGAAGAAACTGGTCCCCGTCAAAGTCGGGGTTGGCACCGGTCACGAAGACCGCGTTATGGAAAACCGGCGGCTGTTCCTGAAGAACGGTAAAGAAGCCGACGTGCGTCACGCGTATTCGCTCCCCCCGGATGAAGAAGTGGCCGGCATCGGCCCCATCGATCCGGAGATCGGCATTCTCAAGCTCGACACACTGGATGGCGAAACCGTGGCCGTCGTGTATAACTTCGCCTGTCACCCCATTCAGGGCGTGCCCAACAAGGGGAATACCGCCGACATGAGCGGGCTGGCTTCACAGGTCATCGAAGACAACCTCAGTAAAGATACCATCGCACTGTTCGTGCAGGGATGTGGCGGCGACATCAACCCGGTGCAGTACAAAGACGTCGACAATCCCCGCGACGCCGAAGTCCTGGGGAACATGCTCGCATTGAGTGCCCTGAAGGCGATCCGCAAAATCCAATGCACCGACAACAGCGGCCTCAAAGTCATCAACGAAACCCTGACGCTCCCGCGTTCCAACAATGAAAAACGGATCGCGGAACTCAAGCAGGAACAGGAGCAGCTGCTCAACTCCCTGCAGGGAACCAGCCTGAACCTCAAGACGTTTCTGCCACTGATTGTGAAGTACAAGCTGTATGAAGAGAGCCCGTCCTACTATTCGCACCGTTACATGCTGGAACAGAAGCTGGGACGCGACGGCCTGAAAAAGCTGGACGCCGAGAACCGCGCCAACATGGAACGCTACATCAACAACATCTACAAGATGGAAAAGATGAGCCGCAACAAAGCGAATCTGGCACTGCTCACCAAGCACCAGACCCGCAACCAGGCCGCAGGCAAAACCATCGACGTGGAAGTGGTCGCCTTCAAGCTGGGCGACTTCCGCATGATCACCTTCCCCGCCGAACTGACGGTCAACATTGGTCTCAACATCAAGCAGAAGTCACCGTTTGAAAACACATTCGTCGCCGGCTACACCAACGGCTACAACTACTACGCCCCCACCGCGGATCAGCTGAAGAACGTCGGCAACGCCCAGGAAGACAGCGACTGCCTCTTCGCCCCCGAATGGCAGGCCATCTTCGAAGCCAAAGCCCACGAACTGATTCAGCAGCTGAAGTAAGACCAACTAAATCTCAAAAGGGTGAGCCCGAATGCAATTCGGGCCGAGCGCAGCGAGCAGGAAACTGACGGTGGGACCTCACGTGATCAGAGCATGCTTGCGCTACTGAAATCACCTGAAAAACGTCAGAAGGTATCAGATCCGCGTCCACCATTTCTGTGTTTTATAAAATTTTCGATACTCAGATAAACAAACTATCCTCAAACTGATTTCCTTACTCCTGACTGAAACATTCTTGATTCGAGGAGCGCGGGAATATGTCATCAGGGAAACAGTTGGGGATACTTTTTGCAATCGGAATCGGTCTTCTCACGGGAACAGCCGTAGCAGATGAACCGCAACAACCTGCCCCCCGATCGATCTCCAAAGGTGAATTCCTGACACAATACAAGGCCGCGGTTGTCAGACTGAAGCAAAACTTGCAGAACGTCCAATGCCGCGTGGAATGCCGAAAACAGTATCACTTCTACAAAGACGACTCTCTCTCAAAAGATTACCGCTTTTCTTCACACCTGCTGGTAAAGGGAGATTCGACTGTCATCATCGAGAAATACGCCACTGAGACTCTCTTCGGAGGGACCGAGCGGGATCTCGTATCTTGCACGACTCCCGACTACGCGTTCTATCTCAGTAGAACAGATTCAGACAAGCCGTTTCTGTTAAATATGATCGTGCATGCGCCTAATCAGATAAAAGACAGGCGGCCGACTGACGAACTGGATATGTTCCTGACGGGAGGCAATCTGATATTCCTCGATCCCTTTCGCTTGCCGGTCGAAGCGTCCCGCTTCCGTATCGTCCGGATGAATCGGGTTCCACCTCAAGCTGAGAATTCGTCTGAGCTGGTCTCGTTGGACTTTATTTTGAACGATGATGCCGCTCTGTTTAAAGAAGGACACGTGCTGTTCTCACCAGATTTGAACTGGGCCGTATTGAAATACGAGTATCGCAGTGCTCCGAAAGACGGTACTTTCACTATTTATTCCGGCAGAAACACATTCACGCCGCTACTAAAAAATGGCGTCCCGATGCTGATTCAAGGCGAACACAAGGTCGTACAGAAGAACGGAGATCAAAAACAATTCGATTTTTCTTTTTCCGTACGACTCACCGACTTTTCATTCGGCACCGTGGACGATGCTGCCTTCCGTCTGTCGCACTACGGTTTATCAGACATCCCACTCGCGAAACCCACTTCAACAACAGGTAAGCAAATCATCGCACCCCGCTGTGAATTGAAAGACATTCCGGCCAACGAAACAGCGCGGCAGAGGGTCACCATTCAAAACACGTCCCGCCTGCCGCTCCAGTTACTCGGAGCAGCTGTCCCCTGTACGCCCAGTGGATGCGCGTCCGCCGAAGGGCTCCCCCTGCGCATTCCTGCAGGCCAGCAAGGCAGTTTTACCATCCTGTTCAAAGCTACTACCCCGGGAAAATTCGATACGGAAATCGAGCTCTATACCGACCAACCAGGGCAGACAAAAATCAAAATGCCACTCTACGGTACTGTAAAAGAGAACGCAAAAGTGCAACAGAAGAAGTGACCGATCTCAGTTCCGCCATCTGCAGTTGTGTGGAGCCGAATGTAATTCGAACCGAGCGCCGGGTGCCCCTGTCGGCTTGCCCGACAGTGAAGCTGGAAACGACCACGAACGTCACGAAAAAGCTGGCGGTAGGGGTAGCCCTGTGTGGCTACCCGCAGGAACGGCGTGATCTGGCTTGACCTGACGAACGGTTCTTCCTGTTCCCCTGACCTGCCTACTGAGGTTGAACGCCACCAGGCGGACGGACACACAGATGCCGCCCCTACGGTTCAAATTCACTATAAAAGAATAGATGGGCCCGAATACAATTCGGGCCGAGCGCAGCGAGCAGGAATCTGACGGTGAGATCATGCAAGTTCAGAACACACCTGCGCTGCTGACGCCAACTCGTCTCGGGCGGGATTTTCTGCAAACCTTACTTCTTCTTAATCGTCAGCCACAGGTAAGGCAATTCGAGATCGGGCTTCGGGCGGGCCGTGTTGCGTTTGGGGCTGATCCCTGTGATGACCGCGGTCGCAGTGTGCTGCTTCGCTTTGTCTTTGACGCTCGTCCCCTGGATTACCAGCGGCCCCTGAAACGTGACGTCTTTCTTCGCTTCCAGCTTCAGCTTGACCGACTTGCCCCCCTTGTCCTTGACCTGGGAGACGACCGGTTTGCAGGTCACACCTTCAGGCAGCCCCGCGATGCTGACTTCGATGTCGTCGCTGAAACGGGGACTCTGGCGGTCGATGGTCACGTCGATCTCCAGCGGTTTGTCGCCTGCGGTCAACGTGTACTGTTCGTTGGCAGCCTGCAGGGAGAAGTCCGCTTCCGTTGGCAAAATCGAAAGCAGATAAACATAGCGGAAGCCGCCATGCTCGAAACGGTCGGTTACCCGCAGCCGGTATTCGCCGTCCGCGGGAATCGTATAGTCCAGTGCAGCGTCGTAGAAATTCCGCCGGGGATCGTCGATCTCTTTGAGCAGCTTGCCCTTCGCATCGAACAGCTTTACATACGGATCAAGCGGGTAGCCCAGTTTGTGAGAATCGACTTTGAAGGTGAGCTTCTCACCCTTTTTCGCAGTGAAGCGATAAACGTCAATCTCCTGCGCAGCGGCCACTTTCCCCGTCACCGTGACAGGAAGCGTCAGTTGCTGACCTTCCTCAGACTGGGTCTCTTTCGTCTCCAGCACCACGGGAGTTGTACTGAGGGGAATTGTCAGGTTGTTTCCCAGTTCCGGAGCACTCAACAGCGCGTCCTGGCTCAAATCGGAAACCGCGGGCATCAATGTCTTGAGCTTGTCAGACAGATTCCAGCCATCCAACGTAACCGGCTGTGCCGTTGAGGGATGCCAGGCCAGGGGCAGACTGTGATCGACGAACGGTCCTGTAGTCAGCGTCAGTCGATAGATGTAAGAGGCAGACCCCGCAAAGCGGATCGTACTGTTGGGATCAGCGGGAAACGCGAACGTGCGGACATAATACGTGCCCTCTTCGGGAGCGGTATAGACAATCCGCGGATCGAACCACAGGGTATCGTCCATCTGCTTCAGCACCGTTCCCCGATGATTCAGCAGCTGCAAGACGCCATCCATGGGAGAACCCAGTTGTTCGTTGGCGACCTGTGACGCGACCAGCGTCTGCCCCTGCTTCAGCTTGACCTGGTAGATGTCGACATCGCCGGCTTTGGCCAGGACGCCGTTAACCGTCACCGCTGGCTGTTCAATTTTTTGCGCGTGCTCCAGGTCCTCATTCGGTTCCGCGCCTGTCACTTCGGGCAGCGTCCCGACCAGGAACGGTCGAATCTCAGAGGCCCCTTCGGCATTATGAAAGCGGAGCCAGTACAGACCCGGTTTCGCTTCAGCAGTGATTTCGACCGTGAACTGTTTCTCTTTTCCCTTGGCCGGCTTCTCGGGGATCTCGATTTTGAGACCCGGCTGCGACGTCCAGACCGAAACCGGATGTGTCCCCAGGGTCTTGTCGACGCTGACTTCGACCTTCTGTCCGACCTGGCCTCCCGCGGGAGTCAGGTAGCTCACGCTGGGTGGAGCCGCGATGACGCTCGTCCCCAGACTGAATACCAACGAACAAGAGAGAACGGCGGACAGAATCGGGGCGTGGCAGGACATTGGTAAACTCATTCTCAGTCGAAGTGCGGGCTCGGATTAAGCGAACAGTTCCGGAATCGGTGTCGGATCGCTGACGAGGTGCGACGGACGACCTTCCGGCGTGTAGAGCACCTTGTCGGGATCGATACCCATTTTGGTGTAAACGGTGGAGACAAAGTTTTCCGGAGAGAGCACACGTTCGACTGCGGAGTAACCGGCCTTGTCGGTGGCACCCAGTGCCAGTCCGCCAGGAGTTCCACCGCCGGCCATCAGAACCGACATCGCGTTCGACCAGTGGTCGCGTCCGGCGCCCGGATTGATTTTCGGCGTACGGCCGAATTCACCCAGTGCCAGTACCATGGTCGTATCCAGCAGACCCCGCTCATCGAGGTCTTCGATCAGCGTGGCGATCGTGTTTTCAAAGGAAGGCATCCGGCCATTGAACGTCTTGAACAGACTGCCGTGATTGTCCCAGCCTCCTTCATATAGCGTAATGAAAGGCACGCCGGCTTCCGTCAGACGACGGGCCAGCAGGGCACGTTGACCGAACGAGGTTCGACCATATTTATCACGCAGTTCGGCAGGCTCGCGATCGATCTCAAACGCGGTCTGCGCTTCGGTGGAAGCTACCAGGTTGTAACCCTGTTCGTAGTATTCATCCAGGCTCAATACCGGATCGCCGGCGACTTCGTCCCGAATCCGCTTCAGCTGGTCGACCTGCTCTCGCAGATCGCGGCGGGTTTTGTAGCGGGCATCGGTCAGACCGCTGGGCAGTGCCAGGTCGCGTACGCGGAAGTTGGACGAATTCGGGTTGTCCGACATCACGAACGGAGCGTACTTGGCTCCCAGGAAGTTAGGTCCGCCTGAACGCGACATGCTGGGCATGGTGAAGTAAGCGGGCAGATTGTTGGTGGTCGGCTTCTCGTGTGCGACGACCGAACCCATACTGGGATGGAAGCTCACGAAGGCTCCACAGCCTACGGGAATTCGTGGTGGGGCACCGGTCATCATGTAATGGTTACCGGCACCGTGATTTCCCTGGTTGTGACGGATCGAGCGGATCACCGAGTATTTGTCGAAGATCGACGCCAGCCGCTTCATGTGCTGTGAAAACTGGACCCCAGGCACCTTTGTGGGAATCGGGTTGAACTCACCCCGGATTTCAACCGGTGCTTCCGGTTTGGGGTCAAACGTTTCGTAATGCGAAGGACCGCCGTCCATCCAGATCAGGATCACGCTTTTGGCGGTCGCTTTACGCTGGGGAGCATCGGTTCCTTTGGCCTGCGCCTGCAGACGCAGCAGATCCGTCAGCCCGAGGCCGGTCATGGCACCCAGACCCAGCTGCAGGCAATTTCGTCGTGTGATTCCATTGCAGTTCTTTGAAACGTTCATCATTTCTGATCCTGTTCGAATAGATGTCAAACAATGTTTCCTGGTGGAGCAGGGGACGTCAGTTTTTGAAGAGGTATTCCGGCGTATTGAGCAGGGCCCACATCAGGTCTTCAATCACCTGCTGTCGGCTGGCGCCTTCCTCTTCAAACAGGGAGCGCCCCAGTCGTTTTTCTTCGATAGTTGGATATCTTGAATAAGCCGTCAGATACAGTTCTTCCATAATCTGATCGGGTGTCATTTTACTTTCGGCCCACTTCGCACTGTTCGCATTCTTGGACTGAATGCGGGAATACAGATCGCGAGAGTTCATCATGTGCAGCACCTGCACGACCGTGGTATCGGTCGTCCGTTCGCACGGCGGATCCTGGTTCGGGTCGGGGCGACCAAATGAATCGAGGAAGACCGAGCTCACACGATGCGTCCAGATCTGTTTGGCCGTTGAATCCTTGGGCATCGCTGAAAATGTATCGGGCACGCCGATCATTTCACTCACGCTGTCCAGCAGAACTTCAGCCCGCAGACGCTGACGGTAATGCCGCGAGTAGTTGCGGGTGTCACCCACGTTGGTTTCATTGGGAATCGCACTCAGACTGTAAACGTGCGACAACACGATTGTCTTGATGTATTGTTTCAGATCAAATTTCTGTTCCCGGAATTTCTTGCCCAGGGCTTTGATCAGCGGCTTGTTCGAGGGAGGATTACTTTCGCGGAAATCGTCAATCGGCTCGACAATCCCCCGGCCCATCAGATCGGCCCAGACGCGGTTGGCATTCACTTCGGCAAAGAAATGATTCTGAGGCGAGATAATCCAGTCTGCCAGAATTTCGCGTGGATCCTGATTTTCTTTGAGCTCAGGCACTTCGCCAAACAGGGGGCGTGGCGGCAGGACTTCGTTGGTCAACGGGTGCCGTACGCTACCGGAGTTGGAAGTGAAAACCATCTCTTCGGATCCCGAAATCGGGGCCGAGATCCCGCGGCCTTTACGGCCGATTTTAGCGAAGTAAGCTGCAAAGCTGTAGAAATCTTCCTGACCCCAGACTTCGTTGGGGTGGTGATGACACTGGGCACAGCTCAGTCGAATTCCCAGGAAGAGCTGACTGACAATCGTAGTGAGCTCTTCGGGTTTGCGACGATCGCGGAACATGGTTACCGCGCCGTTGTGCCAGGTTCCACCCTTGGCGGTCAGCAATTCGTGTGTGAACTGATCGAGGGGTTTGTTCTGGTGAAACGACTCGCGAATCCAGGCATCGTAATTCAGGACGGTCTTGATACCCACATGATACGGATTGGGACGCAATAAATCGGCCCATTTGTTGGCCCAGTGATCGCCGTACTCGGGCTGCTCCAGCAGATAATCGACCAGTCGCTCCCGCTTGTTGGGAGAGGGATCCTGCAGGAAGGCCCGTGCTTCTTCTGCGGTCGGCGTACGACCAATGATGTCCAGTGAAACCCGACGCAGGTAGGTTGCGTCATCAATGGGTTCAGACGGTTTCAGACCGTACTTCTGCAGTTTGTCCCACACCAGCCCGTCAATAAAGTTATTGCGGGGCAGCTTGGCATAGTATTCGTCGGCAACTTTGTGGTCGGAAGGAATCGTCACGCTCAACGATGCGAATTTACCCATGTAGCGGGCGATGATGGAGGCTTCACCCATCAGAGAGCCGGCGGTGACCAGGCCGTGTTCGTCTACGGAAACGTAAACGCTTTCGCTGGACATGAACTCGGCGAGGTCAGTGATGTCCCGGGTCGAGCCATCGCTGTAATGTGCGGTGACGACCATCTGCTGCTTTGTTTTCGGCAGCATGATCCGTTCGGTCGGTTCTGCGGAAATCTTGACGAGCTCGGGAGTCTCTTTAACTTCGCGGGTTGCCCCTTCGGAAATCCAGCGTTCGAGCAATGCATAATACTGACCGTCGGCGGGCAGTTTTTTACCACCGCCGTGAGGAACCTTACCGGCGCCTTTCAGCAGCACCAGACTTTGTTCGGGTGCCAGCGGCGAAGCACGTCGTCCTCGCGATTCCTTAACCAGGGCGTTGTAATCGTATTCGGGATCGAAGGCGAACATCGACAGCTGGAATCCCCCCTGACCACGCTGCTTCCCATGACAGGAACCGCCATTACAGCCGAAGCGGGAAAACAGGGGATGGATGTCCCGCTCGAAATCGAGCAGGGCCTGCCGATCGAAGTCTTTGACCTGTACCGGAACATTAATCTTCTGCGCACCATCAATGACGGTGACCGTTGCGGTTCCATTCGCCAGGGGCTTGATTACGCCCTGGGCGTCAACCTGCACAACGGCGGGTTGCTGAGACTGAAACTGCACATCGCGGGTCAGGTCGACAAAACTCTTGTCCTGCTGACGGGTCACGATCAGTTGCTGACGGGAACGGGGTCCATTCAGTTCAACTTTATCCGGATAAACGCTGACCTTTGATTCTGCCGGGGGCGCTGCTTGCGCGGAAAGAGCGGAGAGCAGAATCAGGCAGCCGAGAAAATGATAGAGTAGAGATTTCATCTCGTCTTTCTATCCCAAATCAAAGGAAGGATACGCTGTGAGGTTTGGCGGTAGTAGCGCTGCGGGGGAAAGTCGGGCAGGTCGTCTTCAAGACGTCAGATAATTATTCAGCAACCCGGCAAGCACTGCGGTATCGATAGTTTGGGCGCCAACTAATATATATTGTCTCTTATATTTCCTATTCGTCAACTTTCATTTAACAACTTTATTTATGAAACACCGCTTAGGATACCTTCCCTGAGCTGCAAAAACTACCCCTTATCCCAAAAAATGAACCATATGTATACCTGTCTGGCGGCAAAAATGGCTGTTGTACTGCTTAAACCAGCTTTTCCAGCTCCGATCTGACGTATCCGATCCGATCTGTGATCGCAAAATTCGAATTCCAGGGCTGCGGAAACAGAATCGCCTGTCCGCCATGCTTCCGGAATTGATCGATGTTTTTGTGCTGGTCATCAATCAACACGACATCTGGTTTCGCGAGCAGGTACTTCTGAGTCCCGATCATGAAGTCCATATACAGCGGTTCCTGGAAGTGCTCTCTGAGCCATTCCACCTTGGCTGAAGCACAGGCAGCGCTGCGACTGGGTGAGGTGCTGATAGTAAACGGCGCGGTCTCTCTAAGCAGTGTCAGCAATTCATTCAGCCAGGGATAAGGCGGGAACTCGGCCCAGAAGCGGCCCCCCAGTCCATCAACCGGTTTCCAGAATTCGTCTTTGGTCATGCCCAGCACACCCGCGTAGTCGGCTTCCCCGTCCGGCCACTTGTCTGCCAGTTCGCGTTGACCGTGCAGTTCGAGGATCGCGCCCATGAAATCGGCGATCACGCCATCCATGTCCAGTAAGATATGTCGTACAGCCATGCTGTTTTTTCGCTCCACTCAGTAACTTTGATTATAAAACAGTAGGATTACCCATCGAGCATATAATAAACTGGAACTGACAACCATTGAGGAAGTCTTTTTTAACCAGGATCAAATACTGATGACCAACTGGATTCCGCTGGGCGATGTTTCCGAGATCAAGCCCGGCAGCCGAAAACTATATACCCTCCACGGCACCGAGATCGCCGTCTTTCATGTCGCCGAACCGGAACAGCCGGGAACCTTTTACGCGATCGACAATGCCTGTCCGCATCAGGGTGCCACGCTGATTGAAGGCGAAGGCTGCGGCACCGAAGTCAACTGCCCCCTGCATGACTGGACGTTCGATGTAGCCAGCGGCGAGTGTCTGGATTTCCCCGAGTTTCCGCTTACCCGCTTTGAACTGAAACAGGAAGCCGATCTGCTGCTGATCAATGGAGACGCGTTTACTGAAGCAGAAGCACTTAACCTGTTCCTGGTCCGCTACAGCGTCATGGGCTGGGTCGATCACTTCGCCGCTGACGCGGAAACGAACTATCACCACCGCGATCGCGTCATCCTGCAGACCAGTCGCGGCGAGGAAGTTGGCGAGATTCTTTCGTCCTTCACTGCTCCAGACAAAAACAAAACCCCCGCGGGAACGATCCTGCGCGAGTTCACTCCCCTCGATCAGGAACAGTTGCCGGGACAGGGAGACGTCAACACCCAGGTCTTCCGCGACTGTCAGCAGTTAATTCAGGAACGGGGCATGCCTGCGGAAATCATCGATTGCGAACAACTGTTTGATCAGCAGACAGTCGTCCTGTATTATCTGGGCAGCCGCCTGCCGGCCCTGGAAATTCTGGCGCAGGAGCTGAATGCCCGCTATCCCTGGCGGATTGTTTTTCACCCCGTAGACGAAGCACCTGCTGCTTCGGGCTGCTCCAGCGGCGGCTGTGGCTGCGATCAGAAATAAGAAGCACACTCATTTAGACCTCACCCCAACCTGCCAACCTCACACCACGGACATCATCATGAGTAATCCCATCAACCGCCGTTCGTTCCTGGGTTCTTCACTGGCTGCCACCGGCCTCAGCGCTGCAGCGGCCTCCCTCTCCGCCGCAGAACAGACCGCCGCTAAAACCGGTAAAACACAACAGCCCATCCGCAACGAAAAGATTCTGCACGCCCGTCAGGTCGCCCTCGATATTCTCAAGCCGACCCAGAAAGAACTCGAACACGGTCTCGAACTGCACGCGAACTCGCTCGTCTTCGATTCCTACGGCTTCGCTCCCCGGGCCGCCATCGATGGTGACAAACTCGCCGCAGCCATCAATGATCACGCTTCGACCGCAGAACTGCAGGACCTCCGCGAGGACATGTCAATGACCCGCTGCGTCACCGATCCCGCCGAACAGCGCGAATTCAAAGAAGCCTTCGATGCCGCCGGCGTGACCTGTATCTTTCAGAACGCCGGCGAGGAAGGGCAGGACCCCATGCGACTCATCAAGCGTCTCGCACGGTTCACCTACACGACCGACATGCTCGCCGATTTCGTTCCCAAGGCGATCACCCCCGATGACATCGAACAGGCTCAGAAAGAGGAACGGCACTGTCTCTATCTCACGGGCAACGGCGTTCCCCTCACACAGCAGTGGGAAACGACGACCGACGAAATGAAATACATGCGGATCTTCTTCCAGCTGGGCATCCGCATGATGCACATGACTTACAACCGCAGGAACATGCTCGGTGATGGCTGTGCCGAACCAGCCAACGCGGGACTCAGTGACTTCGGTCGCGAAGTCGTGCGGGAAATGAACCAGCTCGGCATCATCCCCGACGTGGCTCACTCCGGCTGGCAGACCAGCCTGGAGACAGCCCAGGTTTCCGAAAAACCAATGGTGGCCAGCCACTCCACCTGTGCCAGCCTGCATCACCACATCCGCAGCAAACCGGACAACGTGATCAAAGCCATCGTCGAAACCAACGGTCTGATCGGCATCTGCTGTATCCCCCGTTACCTGGGAGGCAGCGGCGATATCAGCCGGCTCATCGATCATATTGATTACGTGGTGAAGAAATTCGGTATCGACCACATCGCCATCGGCACCGATGTCGCTTACACATCCCGCAACAGTACCCTGGAAAACAAAAAGGTTCCCCGGGCACCCCGTTCGCGGACACCCTGGCGGAGCCTGTGGCCGCCCGACAGCTTCCGCACGACTTCTGAAATGAGCACCAGCGTCTCCTGGACCAACTGGCCTCTGTTTACCGTCGGACTGGTCCAGCGGGGCTACTCCGATGAAGACATTCAGAAGATCATCGGCGGTAACATGCTGCGGGTCTGTCGCGAATCACTTTCCTGAAATGAACGACGCTCCTCTCTGAAACAAAGAACACGCCATGCGCATTTTAATCACCGGCGCTGCCGGCTACGTGGGACGCTATTTCAGCCAGCACTGGCAGACGGACGACGAACTGGTCCTGGGTGACATCCACCCGAATCCGGACGACGCCCGCTATATCCCGCTGGACATCACTGATCCTGCGCAGACCCGGGCCGCCATGCAGGGCATCGACGCCGTCGTGCATCTGGCCAAGCAGGCGGACGAAGGCCCCATGGAAGGGGATGAATTGAACAACCGCCGCTTTGACGTGAATCTCAAAGGGTCCTTCAACCTGCTCGAAGCGGCCCGCGATGCGGGTGTCAAACGCTTCATCTTTACCAGCACCATCATGACGGTACTCGGCTATCAGGCACCGGAGTGGGTCGCCTCGGATGCAGCGCCCCGGCCCGTAGGTTCGTACGCCCTGACGAAGCAACTGGGTGAAGTGATGTGTGCGCACTACGCACAGCAGCACGGCATGTCCATCGTCTGTCTGCGGATTCCCAAGCCGATCGACCTCGATCATCCGCTCTGGAAGACACATCCGCTGCGGCCACAATGGGTGCCGTTTCCGGATCTCCTGCAGGCATATCAGAAAGCGGTGACCGCTTCTATCGCAGGCTGTGAAGTCATCACCATTGTCGGTGAAAGCAAACAGCGCCGCTGGGATCTCAGCAAAGCCGAACAATTGCTCGGCTATCGACCGACGCTGATCCCGGAAGAGCTCGGCTACCAGATGGGCAGCGAAGACCAGCCGATTCCGGAAGAATCAAATTACGCGTGAGCAGGTTTACTGCTCAACGCGACAATATGGGAGTGCCTTCTCGAGCTTGGCGATGCCCTCTTCGGTGATCTCGGTACCATCGATGTAGAGGGTGCCCAGATCTTTCAGCTTCTTCAGCGAGGGAATGCATTTATCGGTCACGCTGGTGTTCCGCAGATTCATATCAATGATGTTTTCCAGCACTTTGATTTCTGCAATCCCCGCGTTGCCGATTTCGGTATCGTTGAGCTCCAGCCATTCCATGTCTTTCATCTTGGCCAGATACTTCATTCCCTCATCGGTGATCTGCGTGTTGCGCAGCCACAGTCGCTGCAGCCGGGTGAGGCTCTTGATCTGCTTCAGACCTTCATCGGAAATTTGCGTGTCCCGCAGTAACAGCACGCGGAGTTTTTTCAGTCCTTTGATGTGAGCCAGCCCCTCGTCGGTAATCTGGGTTTCGGAAAGTCCCAGTGTCTCCAGGCTCTTCAGATCGGACAGATGTGTCAGCCCATCGCCGGTGATTTCCAGGCCGGTCAGGAAGAGTTCCTTCAAATTGTCCAGCCCCTTAAGGTGCTTGAGACCCGCATCGGTGACCTTGGTCCGCGACAGGTTGAGTACTTCCAGGTTGGTCAGCTTTTTGAATTCCGCCAGCCCGGTATCCGAAACGGGAATGCCGTGCAGAGAGATTTCCCGCAGACTCTTGAGCGACTTGAGATGCGACATCCCATCATCGGTCACCTTGGAGCCCGAGAGATCCAGCTTTCGCAGCTTATTCAGCCGACCGAGGTAAACCAGCCCGTTGTCGACGAGCTTGGAACCGGAGAAGGAGACCTGGGAAATATTCCCGTTGTAGTCCATCTTCAGGTTCGCACTGATTTCCTTCAGGGCTTTGATATCTGTTTCCAGAGTTGATTCCTGTGGAACATCTTCCTCTGAATCCGTGGCAGCTTTGCTCATTATTTAGGCCTGTTTGGAATTGAAAAGTCTGACTCTGATCAACGTGAAGCGGCTAAGGATCGACTCAGTTTTGTGCTCAAATCGGGAAACGAATATACACCCGAACACACCTCGTCCGTACACATCGCTTCATTCACCCGGATCTGGTGCCAAGTATAATATACACATAATTCCGCAAATTCGCATGTGAACGAACGATTTTTTCCTGAGGAATCCCCCTGTCACAGGCGACAAACTCACTTTACAGGCGTCGGTTTCCAGTTCAGGTGACGGAAAATGAAATCAAATGTACCCTGACCATTGATGGTATGCGGGCCATCGAAGTATTCAATCTCCGTGCGATCGCCAATGCCCATCTGCGTATAGAACCGTCTGACCTTTGCGTATTCGGCGGCCACCCATTCATCGGGGGCGACTCCGTCATTGTGTCCCCGTTCCACCATGAAGGGCCGGGGCACCATCAGGTATGATAGCTCAGCGTAATTCGCGACGTGCCCCATATTCCACTCGAAGATTTCATACTCGCCGTGAAACACATAGCTGTAGCGATGCGCGCTGTCGGCATTTTTACGCACCCATTCATTGAAGTCTCCCGAACAGATCGAGAAGACGTACTGTTTCACAAAGGGAGGCACCCGCACTGCGGTCTTGCCGCCGTAAGACAGGCCGTAAAATCCGATCCGCTGCTCATCCACAAACGGCAACCCACTGAGCCACTCCAGCGTACGTTCGTGCTGGGGAATGATGTAGCTGTAAAGCGACCGCTGCAGCGGGTTTGATTTCCGCTGCAGTGTCCGAAACCGATCGCGGCCTTTATACGGGTTCTGCGGGGCATAGACAATCAGCCCCCGCTTCACTAACTGCGCGCTGAAGTTTTTGTACGCGGCAAACGCCCGGTCTTCCGCCTGGATGGTATCCATGGGCGTCCCCTCCAGTCCGTGCTGACAGACGACTACAGGCCGTCGTTCACCCGGCTTGAGATCGCGGGGAATCAACAGAATTCCGCCCGCCACGATGTCAGGCTGCACATCCAGCATCACCTCGTAACCCACATACTGGTCCTCATCCAGTACCTTGCGGGTTTTCACATTCAGCGGAACCGCCTGCTCAGACGCCGGCAGGCGACCGATCAGTTCGTCATAGACCTTGTTTCGCAGTCGGTCAGCATCCTTTTCCCACAGCGCGACCGACGTATATTTACCCGGCTGCCACTCTGCATCCCGATAACGGGCTGAGCGATTAAGTAACTCCTGTGTGAACGCATTCATTTCATTGAACTGCTGCTCCTGCCGGGCAGCGGGATCGACCTGAATCCCGTCAGCTGTCGGCTGCAATACGACGGGGGGAATCATCTTTCTGTTCTGTCGGATGCGTAAGCCGAACAGAAAATCAGCCAGCGCTTTCCCCGACCCGGCTGGTCCGGTTCCCCCATCCGATAAGACCAGCGACAGGTTCCGTTGCAGTCCCAGCTGTTCGAACACGGGAAGTGCCCGCTCAAATTCGGCTTTCACAGACTCCGGTTTCGCAATCTCAATCACGCCGGGAGCCGCAGAAGCCCGCTGCCCCTTTTGGGGAGCAGGAGGTCCTTTCACAACCGGCACCGCACATGCCTCGATCACGCAGGACCGAGGCGCAATCATCGCCGCGATTTCCGCATCGCCGAATTCGGTCAGCTGACTCCAGACGTTACGATAAATGGGCTCCTGCCAGACCTGTTCCCGCTGCTGAAAATAGCCGGCGACCCAGGTCGCTTGAATTCGATAGTCGGCAGCCCCGCTGAACAACGCCAGCAGACCACCTTCACCCACTCCAACCACACCGACAGGTAAGATGCGGCCTTCCTGTTTGTCGAGCCGCTCAAACTGATCGACGGCCGCCATCACCTTCTGCACTTCATAACCGATCACATGCCGTCCCATTTCGAACGCCATGCGATAAATAAACTCGCGGTGCGGCTGATTGGTAAAAAACACCTCAGGGTGACCGGAATGCTGTGCATCGCGACTGATCAAAGTCGGAATTACCACCTGAATGCCGCGCGCAGCCAGTGCCAATGGAATCTGAGCCGACTTCGGAACGCCCGGTTTCAGGCCGACAAACATCTCCGGCGTCCAGTCCGCATCGGGGAGTGCGACCACGCGGGCTTTGATCTCTCCCGTGGGCTGCAGCAACAGTCCCGTCGCCGTCATTCCGTCCAGAACCTGCCAGCGGACGGCATGGATCTTAAACTTTGAGTCGCCATCGACAGCGAGCACTGATGATTTTTCGGTCGTACTCAGCAGTTCAAAACCAGGCCCGCTCACACGCGGATCAACGGCACCGATAATTTTCTTAAACCGCGCGCGATTGTCTTTGATGCTTTCGATGAACGCAGCGTGACTCGCAAAATCGTAGTTCCATTTTTGCGGACGCAGCTGAGGTGACTCCGCCAGTGCCCGCAGTGCGTAGTCATCGATACCCGCCACCATGTGCTCGTCGAGGGGCACGCTCAGTTTCAACGGCGCGGTTCCCGGCAGGGGATCGGGCAGGTCCAGTGTCTGCGCAGCCACGAAGGACGGAAACGGAACGAGCAATAACAGAGCCAGCAGAGGGGACGGGAATCGCATCGGGACACCTGATCGAAAAAAGGAAAGGCAGCGTCGGCCCGCTTTCAAGAACCGTCGCTGCCTGGAATGAGTGCCTACTTCGCCTTGTTGCCGAACAGCAGGATTTCATCAAAGTTGCCGGTATCATCGAACGAACCGATGCCCACCTGTCCGGACAGGAAGGTCTTGTCGGTCGCTGTCATCACCGGTTCTTTCATGTTGTCGAAATAGACTTTGATCGAACCCGTTTTGGTATCGCGAACGATGCGGGCGTGATGCCATTCGTCGTCCCAGTCGGTCCCCGGTGTCGTCTTGGTCGAGATCTTGGTGCGGGGTTTATCGTTGACAATGAAGATCTGGTTGGCGTGGTCGTCGGTCTTCTTGCCGAGATGCACGTAATAGAAATGCGCATCGTCCTGGTAATCGAAGAACAGGCAGAGGTCCCGGTGTCCGTAATCGGGAATGGTCGACTGCAGCTTGACGTCAAAGACGAAATCGCTGACCTTGATGCCCTTCAGCAGGGCTCGGTTGTAAGGCGAACGGACTGGCGGCTCGAACTTGCTGCGTTTCTTGAACAGGCTGAAGACATGGTTGTCCCCCTGCTTGATCAGCTTCCAGGCTTTGTCGTCTGTAGGCAGCCAGTGATCGGAACTGCCCGACTGGAAGTTCTCGTGAAACAGTAAAGGCAGCCCCTGCATGCTCTGCGGGATCTGATCTTTCTCAAATGTCTTCAGTGGAGCCGGCTCTTTGGCCTCGACCGCGGTCAGGCACGCGCCGGAAATCGGCAGCAGCCCACAAGCCAGACTGGTGATAAGGAGGGAACGCAACATGGAAATACTCCTGTCTCTGTGAAAGTCTCCGGCAGAAGGTCAGCACCAGAAATGCACCAGACGTACCGGATGAGTTCGAAAATCCTGATTCAGTTTTAGAATCTATCAGACAGGATCAGCAGCCGTTTTTCAAGCATCAGGCTGGCGATCGCGGGGACGTGGACGCTCGGCTCCCGGTTTCCGGTCCTCGGGCTCATCCTCCCGATTGCGCTCTCCCCGCCCGCCGGGACCATTCGGTCGGCGGCCATTGGGATTCAGAAAGCGACCGCCGCGCGTTCCGCCATTTCGTTGACGGAACGGGCCATCCAAAGCACTTTTGTCACCACCACGCGCCAGGTCGATGGCCACCTGCTGTGCTTCCCGGGCGCGCTCTGTCAGCTCTCGACGGACCTCTTTGGGCAGGTTGTCTCTGAGATACATGAATTTCAACCGTTCCTGCAGTTCTTCCGGTGGATGTTTCAACAGATCCTCTTTATCCTTACGATCCAGCCCTTCAAAGAATGTCTGCAGTTGACCTTCGGAAACAGACATCTGGTCCAATTGGTCCCGGGTCGACATGATTAACTGATTCATCAGCCCTTTCGCCAGAAAAAGGATGAGCAGTCCCCGCTTTTGGTCGTCCCTGAGATTCGGTAAGCGAGCAGGCCCACCGCGAAATTCATCAGAACCTCCCTCGCGGAAGAAGTGATAGTCATCCTTTTCAATCAACTCGAAGACCCTGTTAACAACTTCCGGCTGAGGCCAGTCCGAACCCTTTTTTCCGTCCTGCTGCTTGACCTGTGCAGCTGCACGTAACACGGCCAGCGACTTCTGAAAATCGGTTAATTCTGATTTGGGTTTCGGATACTTCACCGGCTCAGGCAGGCTCTTTTCGATCACTCCGACCACCTGCTGATACAGCTCAGGGGAAACAGGCTGAGTCCGAATCATAAACCACATACCCGGAGTTCGGCTGTCGATTTTCAAGATCCGCATGACTTCAAAATAATTGCGATAGCGTTGCCAGCGCGAGCTGTTCTGATGCTCCGCGCGGAACTTACGAATGAGGGCCATGCGCTCTTCCGGGGTCTCCGCTTTCCGCAGGTCTTCCTGTTCCCAGGGAGAGAGCGTGCGAACCCAGTCCTCGTAACACCGCATCACGCGGTTGAGCTCGGGACGCTGCTTAGTGGCTTCATGAATTTTACGGTAGCGGGCTTTTTCCTCGGGAGACAGCTTCTGGAACTTCTCGTAGTTGCGTTTGAGCTGCGCGCGTTCTGCAGGAGACATCGACTCGATTTTTTTGCGATTGTCCTGCTCCGACTCTTCCGACCCCGCCGCCCCCAGCAGCAGCATGCCTGCGCAGAGCAGGGCCAGCGCCAGTCCGCCGGCGCGCATCGTCAGCAGACCTGCTCCCGAGTCATCTCCGGAACGGGCGGTGACGGTGCTGCCTGACTGCGGTTTACTGCTGCGCGGTTTCATCGAAGGTCCCCGACTTTGTGAGTTCTTCCAGGAATTCCAGACTCTGCACTTCCGAGTAAGTGTCCAGATTCTCAATAAACGAGAGCTCCCTGATCAGCGGATCGGATTCATCCGGCACCCACTGATTGGTAATCAGATATCCCAGGAAAATCGAACAGGCCAGCCCCACGATCCAGCCGGCTGAGATCGCGGCTTTGCGGAGTTGCGCCCGTGTCTTTTTCGTCATGCCGAATCCGGATGGCTGCTGATCATCAGCGGCCTGGGCTTCCAATTGAACGGTGCGGATGCTCGAGAGGGTTTTGTCGGTGAATTCCTCAGACGCCTTGGAGATCGGCAGACGATCCAGCATTTCCCAGGCGCGCTCCAGCCCATCGACGCGTTCACGCGTGGACTCGTCGTTCGAGAGCGCCTGCTCGACTTCGATCGCTTCCTGTTCGCTGACCTCGCCATCGAGGTAAGCCACCAGTTTCTCGAGTTCCTGTTCTGTGATGTCTTTGCTCATCGCACGTCTCAACCGTTGATATGTTTTTCCAGTTGCACCCGTAAGTTTTCCCGGGCACGTGACAGTAATGATTTCACCGCCGCCTCGGACAGCTTCATCGCGGCCCCGATGTCGGCGTAACTCATCCCTTCAAATTTGTGTAACAGCACTGCCATCTGTTGTCGTTCGTTCAATGTTTCCAGTGCCTGGCGGACCACCGCCTGGGTCTCTTTCAGTCCGATCTGGCGCGAGGGCATCATCCCGGATTTTTCCATTAACAGCTGCTCTTCCGGACGCATTCCCAGCGGGCCGGAATCCTGGGGATTGAGGGCCACCTCTCTGCGGCGTCCCTTGTTGCGGCGGGAGTTGCTGGCCAGGTTGTTGGCGATGCGAAACAGCCAGGTCGAAAATTTCGCCTTCGGCTCATACTTGTCGCGTGATCGATAAATCCGCAGAAACACTTCCTGCGCCAGATCTTCTGCTGCCTCCTGATTGCCCAGCAAATGGCAAAATATGCCGACGATGCGGTCCTGGTATGCTGCTACCAGATCAGTGAACGCACCTTCATCGCCGGCCTTGGCGCGCAGCATCAGCTGTACGTCAGGGTCCCGTAAGTATGGTGAATTCATGATCTCAGTAGTAACCACAGCTGACTTCAGGCTCCCCTCTATGAGGCCAGTTGCCCCACGTGTATTAAACACACAGCGTAACACAAAGTTTCTCTCAGAGTTTGGGAGAAACCCGCTTTTTAACTGTTTCGCTGCACGATTCTAACGGTTATCGTCGCTAAACCCGGCAGTCAACACAAGCTGTTCCCGAATGAAAATTGCATTTCGGATCCGCATTCCCTGCCGTATTTTATTTTAGCAGGTAGTCGCCCACAGGGGCCTGGTTATGATAAGATAAAGTCTTCCGACTGATTTTCTGACCTGGTTTCTCGCCTCCTGCCAGTCCCCTGAACCCGCCGAGGACGGTCCATGACGTTAAATTCGCTCCCTTTGAGTTATTGCACGAACGTGCATCCCGGCCTGACAACCGCGGAGATTCTGCAGAAACTCGATGAATTTACCCTGCCGATTCAAGAGCAGCTGGGATCACCGCTGGCCGCAGGTCTCTGGCTGGCACAACCGGTGATTGAGGAAATCCTCTCAGAGCCAGAAGGCATCGCCCGCTTCGCCGAACAGCTGCAGCAGCGCAACCTCACCTGCTACACGCTCAACGCGTTCCCCTACGGCAATTTTCACAGCGAACGCGTCAAAGAGAATGTCTACCTCCCCGACTGGACAGAACCCGAACGGCTGGAATACACCAAAGGCTGCGCCCGCGTTCTGGCGGCATTGTTGCCCGAGGGAGTCGAAGGCAGCATCTCTACAGTCCCCCTCGGCTTCAAAGGCTTCGAACATCCCCGCGACTTCAGTCAGCAATGCGTCGACCAGCTGATTGAGCTGGCCGTCTTTCTGAAACAGCTGCAGGACGAAACCGGACGCACCATTCGTCTGGCCATAGAACCCGAACCGTTCTGCGTGATTGAATTCACCCACGAGTTGATCGTCTATTTTGAACGGCTCTACGAACGGGCCGCCGACAAACAGCTGCTGGGCGTGGTCCGCGAATTCATCGGGGCCTGCTACGATATCTGTCACCAGGCGGTCGAATTCGAAGACATCCCCGGCTCGATCCGGCAGATCACCCACGCGGAAATCCGCATCAACAAAATTCATATTTCCAACGCCATCGAACTCAACGACCCCTGGAATAACGAAGCAGGACGCACGCAGCTTGCAGACTACGCCGAGCCCCGCTACCTGCACCAGACCATCGGCAACCTCAAGAACGGCGACCTGTACCGCATCCCCGACCTCGACCGGGACTTCCTGCTCGATCCGCATCCCCGTCTGCAGGAAACCGAACGCCTGCGGGTGCACTTCCACGTGCCCGTCGACGCGCAGACCCTGGGGTCGCTGGGAACCACACACCGCGAACTGAGACAGGCACTGTCCACGGTCAAGGAACTCGACTACGCCCCGCACCTCGAAGTAGAAACCTATACCTGGGAAGTCCTGCCCGGCGATCAGAAACCATCGCTGGTCGACGGATTGACGCGCGAACTGCAGGCCGCCCGCAAACTGATTGATTCGCTTTAATCAACTGAAGTCAACTATCATGCGTGAGCTATTACTCGAACTCGAACAGGCCGTCCAGCAGCAGAAACCCGTCTGCTACACCTGCCTGGTGGAAACCCGGGGCTCGACCCCGCAGAAGCCCGGGGCCGCCATGCTGATTTTCAGCGACGGTTCCCAGGTAGGAACGCTCGGCGGCGGTTGTGTGGAAGCCGAAGTCAAACGCCGCGCACTCCGCGTGCTCGATTCGGATGCCCCGGAAATCATGACCTTCCAGCTCGACAACGATTACGGCTGGGATGACGGCCTGATCTGTGGCGGACGCATGAAAGTACTCGTCGATCCGGTACGCAATGCTGATGACTTACAATACTTCCGTACGATGCTAAAGCAACTCGCCGCAGACCAGGGTTGTACCGAAGCCATCGTCCTCAACCCCGAATCGGCCGAAGGCATCGCCGAAACCGATCGCTATCTGATCAACGCGGATGCCGAGATCGTCGCTTCGCGGGGCAATCCCCAGCCCCCCGCACAACTACAGGCCGGTCTCAAACCGATCCAGAATCGACCCCGGCCTTACGTCAACGCGGGCATCGCCTATCTGACCTTTCACCAGACCTGCCAGCTTATCGTTATCGGCTGTGGTCATGTGGGACAGAAAGTCGCCGAGTTGGCCAGCGATGTCGATTTCGAAATCATCGCCGTCGATGATCGCCAGGAATACTGCAACGCCGAACGCTTCCCCTCCGCGAAACAGCTGATCGTCGGCACCTTCGACACCACGCTGGCCGACCTCCCCATCAATCGGGATACCTTTATCATCATCGTCACACGGGGACACAACCACGATGAAGAGGCCCTGGGTTATGTGGCGCAGTCGCCCGCCCGCTATATCGGCATGATCGGGAGCCGCCGCAAAGTCAAACTGATCTTCGAGGACCTGATCCGCATGGGCACGCCCCGCGAAGCCCTCGCCCGCGTCCACGCACCGCTGGGCTTCGACATCGGCTCACAGACGGTCCCGGAAATCGCGCTCAGCATCGTCGCGGAACTGGTCGCCTGGCGCAACCTGGATGAAGTGCCCGCAGCCTATCAACGGACCAGCCTGGTGGAAGAACTGAAAACCCCCGACCCGGCCTGAAGCATCAGACCGGCATCATCTCGACAGTCGGTTACTCTTCCCAGTCGTCGGGATCTTCGAATTCCTGCTCTTCCGCGGAAGAGACCTCGGTCGCTTTGGCATCGCCGCGACGGAAGACAGCCACCACATCTTCAATGGGCACCACGTAGAGCACGTTGTCCGGTTCGAAATCGACGGGGATCGCTTCGCTGGGGTTAAACAGGACCTTGTCGTACTTCTTGATCGGGAAATCATCGTCCCGCGCAATCTGCACGCTGATCTCCACCACCCGGCCGGTGATGTTTGGAATTTCCGCTTTGTCGGGGAGCACAATCCCCCCTTTGGTCGTCTGACGACTTTCATCTTTGCGGATGAGAATTCGCATTCCCAGTGGTTCAACCCAGTCTGACACTCATATCTCCCAGTCTAAAACCAATATTTAACAAACAACGGTAACGCTGAAGTTTTACGAAAATAAGCAGTTCTGCCCCAGATCGCAACAGAGACAGCCCTCTCATCATAGGCCATCTGCACCCCGAAAAGAACCCCGAAAATCAGGTGTCCGCCCCGGGACACGCACGATTTGCCTGTAAGCGAGAAAGAATTCCGCGTCCGAACTCCCTTCCTCACATACAGAATCCCCGATATTTGTGACAGAGACCCGTCACCAGTGCGAACTGACCACTCGAATTTCCGAGTCCCTGTTGCATCGCCGGTTGATAATGTAAAATGTACATCTATAAAGAAAGTAGCATACGCTCTGATTCACACTCTGGGAGCTGTATTCACAATTTCCCGTACTAATATTCAGGAGACCGACATGGACAAGCAGACAATGATTGAGAAACTGAATGAAGATCTGGCGAGCGAACTGGCCGCCATCATCCAATACACCACCTATGCCGCCAAGGCATCAGGCCCTTACCGTCCGCAGCTGACTCAGTTCTACCTGGCAGAAGTCCCCGATGAACTGGCACACGCTCAGTACCTGGCGAATAAAATCGTCGCTCTGGGTGGCGAACCGACCACGGTCGCCGGCAAGGTCAAAGCAGCACAATCTAACCGCGAAATGCTCGAAGCGGTCCTCGCTGCCGAAAAAGAAGCAACCGCCGGCTACACCCAACGGGCGAAAGAAGCCGACGAACTGGGCGATAAAGGCATGGCCGTTCAACTGGAAGACATGGTTCGCGATGAAAGCGGTCACGCGGAAGAAGTCGAACGCATCCTCAAGGACTGGCCGGAATAATCGCGCCGTCCTGAATTGAAAAGTCTCTACACAGACCCGTCCGCTTTACTGCGGGCGGGTCTGTTTTTTTCATCGACTCTCAGTTGGTCAGGGTGCCAAAGAAAAACGGCATCAGCTGATGACCTTTGGGCAGCAGCAGGTTGCTGGCACCGGCGCTGACTTCGTCATACTTGTTGGACTGATCGGGACGCACCCTGGTTCCACAAATGCCGAACGGCACATAGCCGTGGCTGTGCGTTTTGGTTCTGAGAAACGTCGGATGATCGGGGCAGACCAGGATGCGATAGTCGCCCTGTTCCCGCAGATATTCGTGCACCGGCCCGACAATGTGCTGGTCGATATTTTCCAAAGCCTTGATCTTCTCGTGCACTTCCCCTTCGTGCGAGGCTTCGTCGGTCGCTTCCACGTGCACCACGACGAAGTCCGTATTCTGCAGGGTCTCAATCGCGGCACGTCCCTTGGCGGCGTAATCGGTGTCGGTGTAGCCGGTAGCGCCTTCGACTTCAATCACATCCCAGCCCAGCAGGCGTCCCAGACCACGCAACAGGTCGACGGCAGTAATCACCGCGCCGCTCTTGCCGAACTGTTCCTGGAACGGCGTCAAAGCCGGGCGGCTTCCCTGGCCCCAGAGCCAGATCTGCGTCGCCGGCGGATTGCCGTCAGACCGCTTCTGATTCGCTTTG
Source organism: Gimesia chilikensis (assembly GCF_008329715.1). Lineage (GTDB taxonomy): Bacteria > Planctomycetota > Planctomycetia > Planctomycetales > Planctomycetaceae > Gimesia > Gimesia chilikensis. The sequence goes on from NZ_VTSR01000012.1 coordinate 30,833, forward strand.
CATTTTTTGAACAGTTTCTTGCTGCGTTCCATCAGCTCCAGCAGCAGGTCGCTCCCCTTGCCCGAGGGTAAATCCTGACCCACCGGTTGATCGGTCAGATCGTGGGGCGGAATGGTCGTCGTCCCTTCATCGAAGGGCTGATCGTCGGCGTCTTTAGCCCGGTAGACGAGCAGGTTGCGGTAGCTCACCCCCTGGTGAAACTCCCACTGTGGATCGTCGGCGGTCGCTTCCTGTAACAGGCCGATCAGCTCCGCACCCACCTCGTTGGGCAGTTGGGACGCGGTGAAGCTGGCCATGTTCCCTTTGTCGATCGTCACAAAATTGCAACGGATGGCCCAGTCGTGCGGACCCAACTCGATTCCCTGGGCGGCCGCTTCCAGCGGGGCTCGTCCCGTATGAAAGACCAGCGGATCGTAGCCGAACAGGCTCATCGTCCCCACATCGCTGCCCGACGGCATCGACGCCGGCACCGTGTCGGTCCGGCCCAGAATACCTGCGGACACAACTTCATCCATGTTTGGAACGTGAGCAGCCTGCAACGGGGTCTTACCCCCTAATGCGTCCTGCGGTTCATCCGCACAGCCATCGGGAATTACGAGCACATATTTCATGTTTTGGGACACTTACTCTCAGGCGGGATAGAAAAAGGAGTCAAAATAGACCTGTCTGGTCCTCAATATCCTGAATTTCCAGCCCGCCTGCAAGCTAACCACGCCACGAATTTCTGAACCCACTCCTATCAGACATGCCTGTGACAGAATCACGATTTTCTTAAGCTTCTTACTCCTTGGGAGCAGGGTCAGATACGACGAAATCCTTGTAAGGTTCCATCTCCGCCGTGATGACCTCCCACGATTTCCCCATTTCGCGGAACTGGTTGAAGTCCTTCGGCTTATAGGAAAATTCGAGTTCCGGCGTTTTGATCTTCGCGTACCCCTTTTCAAAGCAGGAATGCATGGCAGCATCCAGGGCACCGGTCATCAACAACGTCCGCTCACAGGGGTACGGTTCTTCCTTGTTCACGAACAGATACTGAATCGCATGCGAGAAGGCGCGGAACAGGTTCCGGTTACCCCAGGGACCAGGGAAGAAGGTCGTCGCCTTCGGCGCCGGCTCCCCTTTGATCGAACAGGCGAAGTTCCAGCGAACCCCGTTGGAACCAATCCGCAGCATCGTGGCCCGGAAGCCGTCCTTGTACTCCAGCAGAATCCCGTGCGGTTCGCGCGTCCCTTCACTGCCGATCGGATCGAACAGCCCCCGCTTCGTATCGCCCAGCTCGGCCTGCATCGCAGCTTCGGCCAGCTTCATCGACCAGCGGCCCTCCTTACCCGCTTTGATCAGGTCGTCCCCCTTGAGGAACTGCACGCTCGAAATGCCGGTCTCGCCCCCTTTGCGGAACTCAACCATCGACTGCAGTACTTCCAGGCCGTGGATGTCGTACTTCTCGATCGGCCCGCCATGAATGGAGACGGCGTCTTCGATCTCGGTGCCATAAGGCAGCTCCAGCGGAATCGTCCGCTCCGCGAGGGGCACCGAGCTGCCGACCATCATCGGGAAGCCGTGCTTCCGCGAGGTGTCATACATTTCGCGGGCCCAGTCCCAGCGGTAGGAAAAATGTTTGTCGCTGAAGACCGGCACAAAGCGGTCGGACTGTTCCATGACCTTGACGATCGCATCGAAGAACCGCTTGCGGGGATACTTGGTCTGCCCGTACTTTGTATCGGGATAGTCGCCGTGCTCGCCAATGGACAGGACGGCGTCGACCGCCAGTTCATCGCCGCCGTTACAGAGTGCTTCAGGGATCGTTTTATAAATGGGAATGTCGAACTGCTTCGCGATGCCGCGAGAGAGATCGCGGTCGGTAAACTGATCACCGTAGAAGGAAATCACATCGCACTGCGGCTCCAGCAGTTTGCCGTTAAACAGGTAAGGCCCCAGGAACGGATGCAGAATGTGATAGGCGTGCGACAGATAGAAGCACTGCGTATAAATGGCAGCAACCTGCGGTCGTTTCGTACCGGCGGCAGCCTGCCCCGGATTCAACCAGTTGAGTCCCGCGGTCCCCGCCAGGGCGGCGGCTCCCAGTTTCAACAGATCACGGCGGGAGAGCGATTCAGACAAAGGGTGCGGCAGGTTCGCAGCGGACATAGGGAAGACTCCTGTGGTGGGAACAAGCGAGGCGAGAATCAGTCCCTCTATCGTATCAGATCATCCAGATCTCTCCACCTGTTTTTGGGGAGGGTGCGAATTTTTGTGTGGGATTTTGGGAGGTGAACTCAACAGGTGAGGTTTGGATTGATAGCAATTTTTATCTGCTCTGTTATCCATATCTCCTTATTGTTCTTCATCTAGCAAATGACTTCTATCAAATGGTTGAAAGTCCTTCAGAAATTTCTGTGTTGAAACGCCCTCTGATATATGCTCTGTTTGATCCGAGGAGATATTAGCAATCGCTGACAGTAGAGGCTCTATATCTATTTGAGCAACGCGTGTCGCCTGCTCATATAGATCTGTTAAAAGTAACTGTGTGGGTAGGTCATAACCTGAATCTGCAATTGAAATAAACGAAATGAGACGACGAAGGAGTGGTTCATCAGAGCTATCACGAATCAGCCAGGATTGCTCGTCACAAAGACGAAAAATATTAGACTGTACATTATCCATGCTCCAAATATTTTGTCGAATCTCTTCTCGTTGCTTGTGCTGGGCATTCAAATATTCGTCTACGAGTTCGAACATCAGTCCACGATAAACTCTCCAGACTTTTCCAAATTCAGTTTGTCCTCTTGCTTCCAAAAATTCCAAGTATTCTTCTTCCGACATTTCAGGGATACGACTTAAATCGTCGTCAAATTCATCATCGTCCTCTTCAATTTGTTCAAAACGGGCTTCAATATCTTCTAGTTGCTTAAAAAGACCGTCTATCATTTCACTCTGCTTCTATGTGCTGGGAGAGGGCATAAGGGTCTGACCCCTTTTTTCTTCTCCACCTGTTTTTGGGGTGGGTGCGAATTTTTGTGTGGGATTTTGGGAGGTGAACTCAACAGGTCAGATTGGGCTTTAACAAGACTTCCATAAATTGACCGAAGTTTTTTCGATCCGGAAAATATAAGCCCCATTCAGTCCTGTCCTTTTTTAGCAAAAGGTCCCTTACCAAACAAAGCCTTTAGTTTATCTATAAGATCAAGAATTAATAACAGTGGAATGAAAATAAAAATTATTACAGACGTGCAAAATATTAGTGGTACACAAAAAACAATTCCTATAGTACAAATAGAGTCTATTCCGAAAAGCATACCTAAACTCGTTAATATTATTCCGACTGCAGATAACATAGCAGACAGGTAAACCCAACAGTTAAAGTCGAATAAATACTCTTTCATTTTAGTATTTGCCCCATGCCATTCGGCAGAGAATCAAAGGTTATTGTGTCAGTTTAAGGTTCCTGGCAATCTTTTTCTATCTGATTTATCGCTGGCTTGATGTGAACGGAGCAAGACACATGCTTCCTCTTGGATATTAAACATGGCTAATCGTTGGTTTACATTTTTATATAGTGCGCCGGACTTGCCTCAAATTGCGAACGACCTTTGTGACAGTGCAGAGTTCGACCCAATTCATCTTCCTGCAGAAGTGAGAAATGATGCATTCGAACTTCAATGTCGAATATGTGGGGCAACACTACGCGCTGATCTATTTGTCTTGTCTCGAGACTCGATGGGGGAGAAGATACTTTCAGAAATAATAGCCGATGTAGAAGAGTCTGATAATAATGAGGGTAAACGATTAGTTCTCGACCATCTGAAAAACACTGGATTAATTATACAAACAATCAGCGAAGATGACCCCAACTGCGACTGCGATTTCAGGTTTCACCAAATTGTAGGGAGAGGCCACTACCTGTGGTACGTCGACGGTCAATTTGCTGACGAGGTAGATGTGTGGCTGAGTCTTAGTGCTAATGAAGACAGATAAAACATAGTGAAATAGGTGTCAGCAACTGTGTTGCCCTCTGCTAAGAGGTATGAAGTGTTTGATTCCAGTGTCAGTTTAAGGTTCCCGACACCATTTACTCTGCGGTTAGGCATTCGCGCATCTGATTTATTACCTGTGCTGCAACGTATCCAGGGTGTGAGAGTGCCCTTAACTCATCCATGATCAGAGACAGGGAGAATGGAATCGACATGCAAATATCACCAGCCATTTTTGAATCTCTTGATGCTATCCAATGGCTCAATGCCTGCGGAAAGGAGTCATCTCTTTCATCCGAGAAACATTTGAGGCAGGTGCAATCTTGGCAAGAAGCCGACAATTCATATAACGAAATCTGGGAGACGATAAAAGAACGGCAACAGCATTCAATTGCCATGACCCTGGCAACTCAATATCGAGATCAATTTAATCAATGGAATGAGCTCATTGACGTGGTGAGGCAAGAGGTATCACAGCGGGTCGCTCCCGCAATTGCTGAAGTCATTGAGGCAATTGGACTGAATCCTTTCTACTCAAGCGTAATCTGTCAAGACATTCAGTTTTACGTCATGGAAATAACGTACGCTCAGTATGGGTGTGTCATTTCGATATTCTTCAGGAACCTGTTCACGATTTACAGCATGGGGCACTTCCCTTGTGGATGGGGAGGAGGGAGCTTTCCGAACGGTTTTCTTTTGTACTATTGACGTTTGTCACCTACTTCACTTTGACTTGTAAAGGTGCCATTCGTGTCAGGAACCGTTTTCAGACGCTCCCTATTCTATCTCTAATCTTCCGGCCATAAATCGTCTACCAGCGTGCCTTTCATTTTTTCTACCATTGCCTCAGTCAACTTCAGCCAATCGCCTGTAATATCATCTACTGATTCAAAGGGCGTTCTCACACCGTACTCATGATACAAGTACCAATCAGTTAGGTTTTTCCCATAATCGGTCATTACTTCTGAAATGACTTCAGCTGCATGTCTTCTGGTAATTGCCATCAGAACACACACCCTGCCTGCCTGGCCCTGTTCGCCAGCATCATCAACGGCAATGCTCTGTTTTTTCTGAAAGCAATAGGTGTGCAAGATAATCATACAAGCCAGCGCATCGGTTTCGCTGGATTTTTTATCGAGTACGGACTTGCATAACTCAACGTAAAATTCGTGCTTCGTCATGGTGCACCATTCATCATCACCCAGCCTGCAGAGAATAAGAAGTAAATTCAAAATCAGCCAGTTGAATTAGATTTCTTTCCACGCCCCTTCTTCTGCAATATATGGCGTAATCATCTCATTCGTGATTTCAAACAGTTCCTGACGATCCCTGCGTTTATAGTACTTCTTGTACCTTGTATCGATCAACATGAGAGCTTTGAGGCGCCCTTTAGCAACCATCGGCACTTTGATTGCCTGCTTCTCTATAATCGGTACCTCTGGCAGTTCTACGGACAGTGGGGAAATCGATGTACTCAAACGCCAGGATTCCAGAATCGCATCAGGGGTCCTAACCAGTGCTCCATAGTCCCCATTCGGGAACCCAAAATTTGACAGTTGTTTATACCAGTCTTCATTGTATTTGAGAGGGAAGCGATTCTTTTTCCAATCGAAGTTCTCGTTCACAAAGAACAAACTCAATCGATTGATTTCTATAAATTCTGTTTTTCTATCAAGTGGATGATCGGCGACAGTATTAGGAGATCTCCCCCAGACCTCTAACTGAAGTGGTACCAGGTTATGTCGAATGCTGTAGTATGCAGCTTTGATTTTCTTTGCCAGGTTTCGATTTTGTTTTCCTAAAGAAAGGGAATAGTACCCCGCGTGCTGGCGTTGCCAGTTGATGCGTCCATATTCAAAAGGATGGTCAGGGTCATCACTTAATTGTTTCAACACCTTCTCAGAAATGGCTGTGTGAAAATATGCATCTCCTGGTAGAAAATAGGGAGCAGTCAGTATGTGCCTGTCAGCGGCCATCCCCCTTTGACAGAAGCAAAACAGCATCAGCATCAAACTTGTAAAATATTTGTATCGAGCGTGCATGTAATTGTTTCCTCATGTAATTCATGATTCTTAAAACAGAAAAAAGGATTTGACCCCAAATCCCCCTCTCTATACGAGTCATCAACAATCACACAATCGGGCAGGGCCATTTTCAACTCTGCAATCCCTGCTTCGGTGCCCCGGGTGTTCCTGATATAAAGCGTTCGTAAATTACTGAGGTCATTCAGATGCAGCAGTCCTGTGTCGTCGACCTCGGTATTCTCCAGGCTGAGATATTCCAGATCCATCAAGTCTTTTAGATGTTCCAGCCCGGAACCAGTCACCTGGGTCCCATTTAGGCTGAGCCGTTCCAGGTTCAAGTGTCCTGCCAGATGGACCAGATCGGAATCACTCACTTGTGTATGATCCAACCAGAGAAATTTCAGACTTTTGAGCTCTTTGAGGTGTCTCAGAGCGCTGCCGGTCATCGGCGTGTCGTTCAGGAAAAGATTTTCCAGTTTTGCCAGCCCCTTAAGGTGGATCAGCCCGGTATCGCTGATTTTCGTCCGACTCAGGTTGAGCTGTCTCAGGTTCTTAAACTCTTTCAGGCAAGCAAGGTCGCTGTCAGTTATAGATGTTCTGTAAAAGTTAATGCGAGTAACCGATTCAAGGGGAATGAATCGATGGTTTCTCAAGGTGTTCTGGATTTGTTCTGACGGGAAACCTTCCATCTGATCTTCAGGTACCTCATGACTGATTCTGCCCCCCAAAGAATTGATCCGCTGAATGACCTGATAGTCGTGCACAGGCTGAATTGTAAGGACCAGAATCAGAACCAGAAATGCCAGCAAACCTAAGAGGGTGAACCATTTATAATTGAGACCCGGTTTCCGTCTGCTTTCTGAATGATGCACCATCAGATTTCAATCCAGTAGATTATAATCTAACTATTTCCATCTGCCTGCCCCAACCGGAGACAGGTCTTTCTTGAACAGAACAAATGCCAGATTCATTTCTGTTCGACCCTGTCTATCAAAAGTTCCTGACATCTTTAATTGTCAGCACATGTTTTACTTCTGATGATTTGCCAGTTCACTGGAAATCGAGTTTGGCAAAACCTCTCCTTATAGTATGCTGTGTTCTGGGAAGGCCTTCTTTGGGTTGGCGTGGGCAAAACATTTGACCAAGGAAGGTCCTATGTCATTTATATCAGCTTTCAGCATGAATGCAGCACCGTTTTCTCTTTTTAAACGGAGGACAGAAAGGGTGTCAGAAACCGTTTTCGGATTGCAGAAGAAATATCGACGAGCGATTGTAGCTGGGTTGCTTACCTTATCTAGCACTGCATTGGTTGTGTTTGTTTTTTGGAGTGCAAATGACAAAGAAAACAATAATCAGCTCGAAAAATACTACGAAGATGTTTTGCGTCGTGAGACCGATTTTAGTGGTCCTCCGATGGCCAAAGTTATATCGGCTGATCTTGGTGCCCCTGTTTCAAACGTCATAATTGGTATGACGTTAATCGGTCCCGACGGAGGTGATGGGGGCTCTCAATCTTTCGTTACTGACGAAGCTGGTATTGCTCATCAACATATCCGTCTAGCTCCAGGTCGATACCAGTATCATCTAACTCCCGACCCTAAAACTAGATTCACATGGACAGGATGGACCCCAGGCCAACCATACATTGTCATTTCTGGCGATGAAACAACTTCGCTTCCGCTATTGCGACTAGATGTTGCAAGCAATAGATAGCAACTTTTGAACACAAAAGATTCAGCCCTCTAAGCCATCCAGTAGTATCGCTCTAAACTGGGGCAGACACAGTTTCCCAAAGCCACAGCGTAACGGAGATCTAATGCGATTCCGTTGCGGGGACGGCCGCCGGTGTTGCTGCGGCAGCAGCGGGGGCGGGGGGATTGGGTTTGAAGCGGGTCACCAGAACTACGCCGCAGGCTCCGATCAGAATCGTCGTGATCAGCTGACCGAGTGGGAACCCTTCCGGGGCCGACCAGTTGTTGGCGGAGAAAATCGGCATCAGAAAGACGAGCGTGTTGACAGCAGGCGTTCCCGAGAAGACCAGCGGAGGCACGGTCAGCGGTCCGGTGGGCCCCAGGCGGTTGATCGCCAGGATGATACACAGGTTACCGCCGACGCCGAACAGCCCCGCGATGAGGGCTTTCACACAGCCGTCCACAGAAAACTGTTCGCTGACCGGCGCACCGCTCAGAAACAGCACGTAAATGCCCAGAGCCACCACGGCAACCAGGAAGTAGCCTTCGCCAACGTGCGTGAGCGCTCGCAGGCTCTTGCACAACTTGTTCTGGCCTTTCATCGCCACGCTGCCGGAATGGATCAGCGCGACGTAAAGTCCCCAGCTGAGGACCGTCCAGGCAGTTGCGATTTTCCAGGCCTGGTTCGGCGCCGCGGACCCGTGATGTCCTGTGGCGGCGATTTCTTTAAGACCGATCATGTGCCAGCCGAAGACCAGCAGCAGAATGAAACCGATCGCGAAGAGCGCCTTGTATTTCACCGGCCAGCTCTCCTTTGTCGGCGGCTTCGTGATGAGCGCGTAGAGGATACTCACCAGGGGAACCCCGCAGAACACAAGCGGCATTACCTGGCCGTGTCCGCTGGGACAGTACTTCAAAGCATAGGAAAGAGTCACCGCACCACTGGCAACGAACAGACCGGCGATTCGTCCGATCCGGTTCCCTTTTGGCGTGAAATCTCCATCGTCGATGCCTTTCTGTTTCAAGATTGGCAATGCGACGTACCGCACCAGCAGCCAGGCCACCAGCAGGTAGGAGATGCCAACTCCGATGGCCGCCATCCAGTTGTTGCCCTGCAACGCCCCGGTGGCTCTGCCGAACCGGGAGCCATACAGCCCCCAGCAAATCCAGACGCCGACGACATAGGTGAACCAGAAGCCAAAAATCGCGTGAGCTATATTCACCGCTCGTACTTTCCTGTTGATATTCTATAGACCCGACGGATAGCGCTATTCATTTCGCACGTGGCTCGGATTTTATCAGAGACGGCGAATGTTTTCTACTTGCCCGGCCAGATTTTGCATGGTGAGAAACAGAGCGCCACTGGAAATCCATTTTCAGCTGAACAGGCGCAGCGAATTCACATAAATGAAAAGAGAATCGGGCACTACACGATTCGCTGCAGGCTTAAAGCGGGCGACCTGGCACCCGTTCACTGCTCCGCATCAATCCGATACAGGTTGTCGACCGTGCGGATAAAGATGCTGCCGTCGGCGATGGCGGGCGTGCCCCAGGCTTGCTGGTCGAGCTTATTCACGGCCACCACTTTCAGTTCGTCACCAGCCGCGATGACATGCGTGTTGCCATTGGAATCCAGCGCGAACAGGTGTTTGCCGTCGGTCCAGGGCGACGCCCAGAACGCGCGGGCCCCCGGGACGCGGCTCTCATATTCCAGACGCCCCGTTTCGAGATCGACACAACGAATGATGCCTCGCCGGCGTTCGAAGAAATACAGGTTACCGTCTAACCAGGTCGGCGATGCCATTTGAATGCCCGAACCATCCATCCGCCACTCCACGAACTCCCCCTGCCTGCCGTCGCCCGGCGGAGTAATATCGCCCGTGCCACCCGGTTTAACAGAGTAGAGCCGCCCGCCGCCGTCATCATCGCCGCCCCGATTGCGCAGTTCGTTCCCGATGATCAGCCGATCGCCCACCGCAACGGGGGTCGCCGAAGAACGTCCTTTGTTCATATCCAGCGTCCAGAGCAACTTTCCAGTCGCCGGATCGTAGGAGCGATAGACGGTGCCCCCCACGATCAGTTCATTCCGCAACGAATTCTTCCAGATCATGGGACTGCTGTATTGCGACTTTTCATCGCGATTGACCTTCCAGATTTCCTCTCCGGTTTTCGTATCCAGGGCGACGAGGAAGGATTGCTCCTGGTTATCAACCTGAATGAACAGCCGATCTTCGAACAGCACCGGCGAGCTCGACGTGCCCCAGCCGGCCCGCATCTCATACACACCCAGATCTTTCTGCCACAACACCTCACCTTTCAGGTCGAGACAATACACGCCGTTCATGCCGAAGTACGCGTAAATCCGTTTCCCGTCTGTGACCGGCGTTTCCGTGGCATAGGTGTTGGTGCTGTGCCGCGGCATCGGCGGCTTGCCTTCTTTCACCGTCTTCTTCCAGATCTGCTCGCCAGTGGCGGCATCCAGACAGACCACCTGGTATTGAAACAGCACGTTGACCAGATCGTTACGATCGCGGCCGTAGCCACCTCTGTTGGATTCCGGCCGGGCAACGTTTTTCTTTGCGGGATTGGCAGGCACCGCAGCCGTCATGTAAACGCGGTTCTCCCAGACAATCGGCTGCGACCAGCCTTCACCCTCAAGGGGCTTCTTCCAGCGAATATTGGTTTGCTCTCCCGCAGCATCCGACCAGTTGACGGGCAGCGGCGTCGCAGAGACCGCATTCGAATTCGCACCGCGGAACTGAGGATAGTTTTCAGCCAGGCACGTTTGACCCACGGACAGCACGACGAACAGCACGGTAAGTTGAGAAGTAAAATGCATAAAACTCTTCCTGACATCCATAACACAAACAGCGGCTATGAATCATTGAGAACCATACGAGAAATTATCTGACTTACAGATAGTGTAGAGGCTACCAACGAGAAAGAAATAGCAATTCTGTGTGAGAACAAAATCGCTGTCAGGGACTTAATAGAGTAATAATGCGGATGCGTCCGGATGGACATCTGGATGAGCATATCAGCAAATCGGTTTCAAACTGAAATACTTATTTGCTGTTCAGTTGGATAACTGATAGCTTGAGACGGAAAGAATTCCTGCCTGTCTCTCGTGAACTGTCAGAGAGTTAGCTCAAATACCAGGGGAGTAAAAACTGATGTTGTTCTGGAAACGAAAACCCAAAGACCCCGGACCGCCAACACACGGTCCTGATTTCTCCCATGTTGATTCACTGGAAAAAGCGCTGGCTCTGGTCGAAGCAGGAGAACTCGAAGTGCTGTACCTGATGCCGCCCGAATTCGGCGGTCCTGAAGATCCTCGGAATATCGTTTACGTTCCGGTGGGAATCGCGGAAATCAAATACAGTACCGACATGAATATCATTGCGCCGCTGGTTGAGTCCGGCAATGTGCAGCATTATGCAGCTGTACCCGAATATCGAGGACGCAGCTTTATACCCATGGCGATTAAAATCGAGGCGACCGACCCTGGTCGATTTGAAAGCGAAATCAACATCTGGGGTGAAGCACTGGACCGCGAAGATGAACTGGAACTCGAACCTTAAGGGGACAAAAAGGCTCGGAGTCTTTTAATCAAAATGACAGACCTGGAATCTACTCTTAATTGGAAGGTCTGTAGGGATGCGAGCTTTGAACTGTTTCAATTTCCTTTTGAGTTAGCGGCACAAGTCGATGTTCTGGATCATCGACTCCATCATTCCCATACTCGATATACGTCGTCGATAATTTGCTGGTGTATGCTGTGACTTCCTTTAATGACTTAAATTTTTTACTGCCGACCAGAAAATCGTCCAGCTTACATTTGTGATTATACATGTGCCCTAAATGATATTCGCCGTTTTTCATCTTGATCAGCACTGCACCTTTTTTCCATCTCTCATTTGGATGGACAGTCACATCCCAGACAGTACAACTGCATATTAAAAATATCACGATCGTTAACGAAAAGTATTTCACGGTTTGACTCTAACTCATATGAAATGACACTGTGAATCTCATTTTTATATCTAAGAAAGAAACAAGGCAATATCAGACTTTCTTCTGCTCATATTTCTTACCCGATTCCATCCACTGAGAGTACAGCCTGTTTACTCCTGCTGACCAGGACTCAAAAATCCTCTTTCATTTCCACCCAGAAAGACTCTTCCATGTCCATTGCTTCGCTGCAATTCGAGACATCCTGTTCGATCAAAAACAAAGCACTCGGACTCCGCGAACCATCGGGGCTCACCATCGATCCAGAAGGATCCTTATGGACCGTCTGTGATCGCTCCCGTAGACTCTTTCAACTCGATTCCAACGGTCAGATCCTCTCGACGCGGGAGGTCGACAACAAAGGTCTCGAGGGCATCACCTTCGATTCCCGGGGGCACATCCTGGTCGTCGACGAAGATGCCGGCAAGATCCTGAAGTACGATCCCGCCACGGGAAAGGAAATCGCAGACCGCCGGTTGAAGGACATGCAGGGCTTCGCTGCCGTCTCCCTCTGTTTCGGAGAGTCCGACAACAATGGACTGGAAGGCATTACCCATGACCCTCTACGTTCCGAAATCCTGCTGCTCAAGGAAGCCGATCCGGGACTGCTGATCGCCGTCAGCGATGATCTGCAGCGCATCGTCACCGTCGATCACCTGGACGAAAGCCGGGGATTCGTCGACGAGGAACTCGACTCTGAAGCCATCGATTTCTCGGGCATCTGTTATGACCGCGTCCGCGATCTCTGCTGGATTGTCAGCGATCAGGCCGGACAGGTCTTCATTTACGATCGGCACAGCGGCAGGGTCACCCAGCGTTTCCCCTTCGAGGCTGCAGGAAAAACGGTACGCAAAGCCGAAGGAGTCACCCTGGATCGCGAGTCAAAGTATCTCTACATCGTCTGCGATCAAGATGCAGAACTGGCCCGGTTCCGGATTGTCGATTGAAGTCGGGCGGGTCAGATCCTGTTTACTTCGAGCCTGACAAAAACCAAGTGTTCATGACAGAACCCAAGCCGAAATCTCACTTGGCCTTGTAACATGTTTTATACGTTAAGGTTAAAGAAGTGGTATTCGCGGAATACTTAAAGTGGCTCAAATCGGCTCTCCTCCTGATAAAGCTTGAAGTCGGACGAAAATCAGTTAAAATATCATTGATGTGTAAGGCGTTTCCGATTCAACACGCCTCACGCTACCAGCCGATACTATTCCAGACTGCCTGCCACGACCTGCTGATCCGTGAAAACGCGTTTCGCTGCTCGAAGAGATGGAGAGCCTCACTCCCGCGACGCGTCGAGATCACAGTTGAACCACCGGATTGTTTTCTGAAAGATCGACTATGCTCAATCGTAGACAAATGATGCAAACCCTGGCCGCCGGTGCCGGTGCCGCCTTCGGACTGCCCCTCCTGCCCGAACGTCTGCTCGCCATGCCGACCAGTAAAGACACTCCCAAGCGGATTGTCTTCTTCATGCAGAACCAGGGATTCGATCCGGCGACCTGTATTCCCGAAGGGATGAAACGCAGCGGCTCACTGGCGAAGGTCAAACTCCCTGAACCGATCAGCCCGCTGGAACCGTATAAAGATCGTCTGCATATCATCAACGGTCTGCACGGCATTCACACCAGTCCTTCGCACAGTGCCTTCTTCGGTGCGCTGGGCGGTTATCGCGGTAGTGACGGCGTACCGCCGAGTGCGTCGACCATCGATTACGAGTTGAGCAAAATCCTGCCGCAGACTCTGCTGCCGCATCTCTGTATCGGCATGGACTCCATCGAGAACATGCGGACCAAGCCGACCATCGCGACGCTCTCTGCCAGTGGCGCCGGTCAGCCGATCTTCATGCACTCCAATCCGAATCACCTGTATCAGATGCTGTATGGCGGCATCTCCACCGGCGACATTCGACGTCAGCACGAAGCCCGTTCCAATATCTTTAATCAGATCGAACAGCTGGCCGCAGCGAAAGGCAATGCACTGCCCGTTGCTGACCAGCAACGGTATGGTCAGTTCGTCGACGGTTTCAAAGAAGTCAACGGCCTGCGCGATCGTCTCGATTCGGTTGCCGGTCACTTGAGCAAATTCGCACCCAAAGTCGACGGTCGTTATACCAGCCCCGAGCACGAAACCGACTGGCACGATGTGCTGCTGGATCTGGGCATTTCGTCCCTCACGTCAGGCATCACTAACACGCTGACCATCGGTTCGGGCCGCGGCGAGATCTTCGGTGCCTGGAAAGGGCTGGGCATTGAACAGCAGGGCCACAACCTCGGTCACATGGAACAGCCGGGCAATCCGATCTGGATTAAGATTCGTCAATACAACAGCCGCATGCTGGTGCGGATCATCGAAGCCCTCGAATCGATCCCCGAAGGGAGTGGCACGATGATGGATCACACACTCATCGTTTACACCAGCAACAACGCCGACAAACAGCACACCAGTGGTGCCAACTGGCCGGTGATGCTGCTGGGCAATTTCGACGGTGCCTTCAAGACCGGCTGCTTCACCCAGCTGGACGGCAAACGGCCGATCAACTCGCTGTATGCAACACTGCTGGAAGCCGCCGGCGTTCCCTGTGAGCACTTCAACATGAATGAGAAGCTGGCCCGCAAGTTCGATTCCGGTTCCGGCCCGCTGCAGGAACTGCTGGCATGATCGGGTTTCGTCTCGTCGCCGCTCTTTCAGTGCTGTTAAGTCTGCTCGCTGTCACTCACGGCGAGACGTACACACCCGGGCAGAAGGTTTCCAAAGACTACCAGAGTTTTGCGAAAACCTTTCTGAAAACCCACTGTGTCGACTGTCATGGCGCGACCGATCCGGAAGGGAATCTTTCGCTGCATGATCTCGGTCCCGTGGATGAAGTCAACGCGGCGACCTGGCGGAGTGTCTGGGCACAGGTCACGCTGAAAGAGATGCCGCCGCGGGACATGACTCAGCCGAACGTCATCGAACGGCTGCAGTTCTCGGACTGGATTGTCGGCGAACTGACAAACGCGATGAAGGACAAGGGGGGCTTCCACGATCACCTGGATCCGAACAAAGCCAACTATGTCGACCATGAGCTACTCTTCGGCCCGCTGCCGGAAAACATCAATCTCGTCCCGACCGCGTCCCCGGCACGACTCTGGCGGTTAACGCCTCAAGAGCATATGACGCGTCTGAATGAACTGATCAATAAAGAGCCCGAATACGATCCGAACAAGCCGGGACTGCGGACGCACGGCGATGACGTTCCCACCAATCACGGAGGCGAACTGAAACTTTATTTCGGAGTCGATCGCATTATCAAATGGCAGGGCGGCACGGTGGCGTATGCGACCGCAGTCAAAAGCGTCCCCGCCATTCTGTCTTCGGCTCGCACACACGGGCTGGAAAACTATCCCGACTTCTACACCGTCAACAGTGCAGAAGCGACACAGATCCTGAGCATGGCGGCGGATATCTTGCGGTATATGGCATACGGTCCGTTGAGTATCGCCAAGCCGTACCAGATCAGCGATGATCCGCGTCCCGTCATGAAAAAATGGAATGGGGATATTCGCGGGCTGCCGACGAGCATCGTTTACAGCACGAAAGTCATGCGACCGCTGACACCCGTTTATGATCTGATGGAGCAGGAAGGGACCACCGATGCCAGCCTGCAGGCCGCTATCAGTTATCTGTTCGAAATGCTGACCTTCCGCCCGCCGACCCCGAAAGAGTCTGATCAGTATTTGGCCATAGTGAAACAGTCGATCGATAAACTCGGTAAGAAAGATGGCGTCGTCCTGGGGTTGTCAGCTTTGTTTCTCGATCGCGATGCCCTCTTCCGCCCCGAACTGGCCGCCGCCGGTCAACCCGATCAATACGGTCGCGTGATGCTGCAGGACTGGGAACTGGGACTGGCCGTGAATCACGCCCTGCGCTACATCAAACCTGACGCAGAGCTGCGGGCCGCGATTGTCGAAGGCCGCATGCGGACCCGCGCGGATGTCAAACGCGAAGTCGAACGGATGCTGGCAGACGACACTGTCCGCAAACCGCGAGTCCTGCGTTTCTTCCGCGATTACTTTGACTACGACCTGGGCGGTTACATCTGCAAAGATGCTAAAGCACTCGCAGATACAGGAGTGAGCAACCGGGGGCAGGCTCATTATCGGGCCATGTTCGATTCAACGGCCAGTACAGATCGTCTGATCGAACTGATCCTGAAAGATGATCGCGATGTCTTCCAGCGTCTGTTGACGACGAACCAGGTCGTCGCGACCAAAGCAGATGAAATCTATTTTGGTGAGCGACGAACCCGCAAGGAAGAGATCGCCGCCCGCAAAGCGGCGCAGGAGCAGGCGGCAAAAGAAGCGGCCAAAACCGGAAAGGAACCCAGCAAGGCCGACAAGCGAAAAGCCGCGCAGGTCAACCATAAAGTCACACCGACGAAGCTCACAGGACCGGAGATCTTCGCCCGCGTCAGTCGTCGCAGTTTTGGTACAGGCTCGATGGAACCGGAACGAATCCTGGCAAAAATACCTGAAGATCAGCGTCTGGGCATCCTGACGCATCCCAGCTGGCTCGTTTCGCATTCCGATGCGATGGACAATCACGCGATTCGTCGCGGCCGCTGGATTCGCGAACGGCTACTGGGCGGCGGCATTCCCGATGTGCCGATCACCGTCGATGCCATGCTGCCCGATGAACCGGATAAGACACTTCGCGAACGGATGCGGGTGACCCGCGAAGAATACTGCTGGACCTGCCACAAGAAAATGGATCCGCTGGGCCTGCCCTTCGAGATGTATAATCACGCAGGCCTGTATCGCGAGACCGAACTCGAAAAACCGGTCGACACCACCGGCGCAATCATCGATTCCGGCGACCCCAAACTGGATGGCGAAGTCGCCAACGCGATCGAACTCATCGAAAAAATCGCCGCCAGCGAGCGGGCCGAGCAGGTCTTTGTCCGCCACGCATTTCGGTTCTGGATGGGTCGCAACGAAACGTTGAACGATGCCCCGGTGCTGCAGGCAGCCCATCGCGCCTACAAAGAGAACGGCGGCAGCATGAATGCACTCATCGTCTCCCTGCTGACATCAGACGCCTTTCTCTACCGCACCCGCAATGACGCCGCGCTGGTGGAATCTGACTGAGCCGATATCGCGTTCGGAAAACAGGATCATTACCTTCACGGCTGCCACAGTGCTTTGCCGCGGTAGCGGGTGCCGATGGGGTATCGTTCGCTGGGGACCGCAGCGGTCTCCATGATCTGTGCGATTCGCTGAACGACCTCGGGATGCTTTTCCGCGACGTCCGTCGTTTCTCCCAGATCCTGATTCAAATCATAGAGCGCTATCGCTGCCTGCTGGCCGTGACGTATTCCTTTCCAGTGCTTCCAGCGCACCGCCTGATCGTAGCGGGCCCTGCAGTGACCGTAGTCCCAGTATAGAAAGTCATGTTTCTCAGGCAACGGTTTTCCCTGAAGCGTCTGCACGAGGGAGACGCCGTCGACGTTCTCAGGAACCGGGGCACCCGCCAGTTCCGCAAATGTGGGCAGCATGTCCTGGAAGGCGATGACTTCAGCATTGACGGTGTCTGCAGGAACGACGCCGGGCCAGTGGGCAATCAGCGGCACGCAGATGCCTCCCTCGGTGAGATCCCGTTTGAAACCCCGTAACGGTCCATTTGTCTTGAATCGCGCGGGGACACCTTTATGACCGCCATTATCGCTGGTGAAGATGATCAGCGTCCGCTTGCGTAGCTGGAGCTCATCGACCAGGCGCATGATTCGCCCCACATCGCGATCGAGTCGATGGACCATCGCGGCGTATTTTTTCGATTTGGCATCCCAGTCCCGGTCGGAGTAAGGTTCGGTCGAAGGGACTGCCAGTCCGTGCGGATCTTCCTCTTTCGCGGAGAAGTGGGGCACGGTATAAGCCGCATACAGGAAGAAGGGCTCCGCAGCCGAGGCACGAATGAATTTCAAAGCGCGATCGGTCAGCAGATCATGACTGTATTGCTGACGCGATTCACGGTTCCCCGTCAGTTCCAGGCGGCCTTCGTTGTCGTCCAGGTACTCGGTGAAATAATAGTGCGCATGATCCTGGTTCAGGTAGCCGAACCACATATCGAATCCCTGGTTCGTAGCCCGACCAACCGTGCCTGCATCGCCGAGCGACCATTTTCCCACGCCGCCACAGCGGTACCCCACTTTTTTCAGGACCTCGGCGACAGTCACATCGTCCGCCTGCAGGTAGGTTGGATAGTGGGGGATGTTATCCCGCGCGGGCGTATGACCGTTGTGCAGCCCGGTCATCAAAACGGCCCTTGAAGCCGTGCAAACCGAGGCTCCCGCGTAAGCCTGTGTGAACCGCATTCCCTGGGCGGCCAGCTGATCGATGTGCGGCGTCTTTATCAGTTTCTGTCCGTAGCAACCCAGATCACCATATCCCAGATCGTCGGCCATGATGAAAATGATATTCGGACGCTGCTGCTCTGCCGCCTGTACCGTAGTCGGCACACTCAACAGACAGACCATCAGCCAGAACAGGGCTGAGGCAAACGGGAATCGCAGTCCGCCGCTGGTATTAGTTTTTAAGTTTTTGAGCGCTCGAATCGACATCCGCTTCCCATCCCTTCAAAGCCTGGTTCATTTTGTTAACGATTTCCGGATGCGCCGCTGCCTGGTTCTGCTGTTCGCCGAGATCCGTTTCCAGATTGAACAGTTCGCGGCGTTGATTGGTGACGCACAGTTTCCACTTCCCGCTGCGCACCGCGCTGCGATTTCCCATCCGCCAGAACAGACTACGATCAGCCAGCTTCTGTTCGCCCTGCCAGAGCGGTGCGAGATCGACGCCATCGGTCTGGTAATCCGCCTCTGGTATCCCCGCGATACTGGCGAAGGTCGGGAGCAGATCAATGGAATGCGCGGTCTGGTCCGTGACGCCGGCGCGAATGGTGCCCGGCCACGACATCAGACAGGGCACGCGATGCCCGCCTTCGTACAGCGTCCCCTTCTGACCGCGGAGGGGACCGTTGCTGGAGATGTGCTGAAACTGTTTTCCATAGTTGAGATAACCGCCGTTATCTGAAGAGAAAATGACGAGCGTGTTCTTTTCCAGTTGCAGGCGCTGGAGCGCGGCCATAATTTGTCCCACACTCTGGTCCAGCGATTCAATCATTGCCCACGTATGCGGACTGACATTTCCCGGCTCGGGAATGATGCCCCATTTGTCCGCGTGGTAAGACTGTCCCGCTTGCCGATGCGGCGGATCGTTCGGTCCCTGCCAGGGAAAATGAATCGCCAGATGAGGCACATAGAGGAAGAAGGGCCGCTCTCGATTGGCTTCGATAAACTCCACGCTGTACCTGCTCAACAGGTCGGCGGTGTAACCTTTTTCCATCTGGATCGCATTGTTGTGCCACCAGTCCTCATTGCCCGAACGATCGACGTGCGTGTGATGATCGCCGTCTCCCGAGGCCAGACCGCGAAACACATCAAAACCCTGACTGGTGGGCAGCCAGGGCGGCTGGTAACCCAGGTGCCACTTTCCGAAACAGGCGGTCGCGTAACCACGCTGTTTGAGCAGCTCGGCCATCGTCAGTGCCTGATGGGGGAGACCGATGTCGCGATCTGCTTTGCCTGACAGGGCCCCTTCAAACTCGGTACCAAATCGCTGTTGATACTGCCCGGTGAGCATCGCGGCCCGGGTCGGCGTGCACATGGCGCCGGCGGAATGGAAGTCGGTAAATTTCAAACCACCCGCAGCCAGGCGATCGATGTGAGGCGTCTGAACGTGTTTGTTTCCATAACAGGCCAGGTCACCGTAGCCGAGATCGTCGGCCAGGATCAACACAATATTCGGCGGTTGTTGCTCGGCAGCCTGCGAAACCAGGCAGGTCAACACACAACATACCGCGATCAACAGAAACATAAGAAGAGAGCGCATGACGTCTTAGATTCCAACGAAACAGCAGGGAGTGAATTCAATATCCGTGCTCTTCACTATAGCGGCAGTCCCTCGTCAATCACAACTTAAAACCGTGACAGCGGGGCAGGGCTGCATCTGACATGGTTTACTGCCACTCTCAGGGTAGAATCGCAAACACGCGTGCCGGGAAGCCTGAGCCTCCTTTAGGTTTGGGGAACGTGACCACCGCCAGGGCTCCCGATTCGGGCAGTTCATCCAGATTCGTTAACAGCTCAATCTGATAATGATTCTGGCTCAGGATGTAGGTCTCCAGGGAATAGTCGTCCTGCGAAGTGGCGACGCCGGGATCGGTGTCGGTGGTTTCATGACCCGAAGCGGTGATGCCACGCTCTTCGTAGAGATACTCCAACACCTCCCGGCTCCAACCCGGATAATGGGCGATGCCGGCCTTGTCTCTGTTGTGCATGGCAGTATCATCGGGCCAGCGTTTTGACCAGTCGGTCCGCATCACGGCAAATGCGTTTTTGGGGACTGGTCCATGCTTCGCCTCCCACTGGCGGACATCGTCCATCGTAATCGTGTAATCAGGATTCTGTTCTACCGCCTGATGAACGTCAAACAGCACCAGCGGCATAATCATTTCCTTGACCTCGATCTGATCCAGCGTGCGGCCCCCTTTCACAAAATGCGCGGGGGGATCGGCGTGCGTCCCCCATTGACCAACGTGACAATACATCTGCGCGAAGAATCCGGTGCCCAGTGTGTCAGGCTGTTTGTCATACCAGAAGATGGTCTTCACCGTTTCATTGGGAAAGCCGGGCCAGTGCGGAATCCCCGGCTCAAAGGCATGCGTCAGATCGACGAACTTCTTCTGCTGCAGCACCTCATACGCCTGCGTCAGAGTGATCTCTGCCACCGCGTCTGCCTCTGGAGCGACAGCCTTCTCTCCGCAACCAGAGAGACACAGGGGCAGATAAAACAAGATCACCAGTTGAGACAGATAATAAAAGCAGGAGATTCTCATGAGTTTGGTTTCCCGTTACAAATCAGAGAGTGTTCAACTCTTCGATTGTCCGGAATGACTCCACACGCCACAAGCACTTTTATCAAATCAAGTCACCCGGGAACTCAAACAGGCCTTTAGTGATTTAGACAGCGTTTCGGATTCTTTGGTATGGACTCCGATTACTCATAAGGGGTTTCTTTCCAACGATTAAATTCAGTACACTGAATAATCATTGAATCCAGACTACCATTCATCTTTCTGGCCACAACAGGGGATCTCGCATGCTCATCAACCTGAATGTCACCCGGTATTTCGCTGTCATCTGCTGCCTGTTCCTCTTGTACTGCGAACAATCAGTCCAGGCAGCCGACCAGAGTGACAACATTACGCGACTGTCAGAAATCCTGCCTGATAAGCCATGGTCCGAACGACGAAAAGAGATCCTACGACGCTGGCTGGAACTGCTGGGACCTTTTCCTGAAAAAGTACTCCCGCTCGAAAGCAAGTTGGAACAGGTAGAACAGAAAGATGGTCTGACTCGTTATCATGTCAGCTTTCAGACCGAAGCAGATGACAGGGTCACCGGCTGGCTGCTGGTTCCGGATGCGGCAAAGAAAAAACCGACTCCCGCGATCATCTGTATTCACAGCACAACCTGGGGCTCAGGAAAAGATGCCACCATTGGTCTTTCGGGACGCCGTCGCGTCGATCCACCACGCGATCCGCAGGTGGGAGCCGCCTATGGACTGACACTAGCCCAACATGGCTTTGTCACACTGAGCATCGACTTGCTGACCGATGGCGAACGCATCGATCCCCGGCATCGAGTGATGGATACCCGGCCGTTTTACCAAAAGCACCCGGAATGGTCGATCGTCGGCAAGAATACCTGGGATATTATGCGCAGCGTCGATTTTCTGCAAACGCTGGACTTTGTCGACCATGGGCAGATCGGTTGTACGGGCTGGTCACTGGGGGGACACACGGCCCTCTTTGCGGCGGCCTTTGATGAGCGGATTACAGCCACCGTCAGTAACGGCGGTGTTCTGGACTGGTGGCGACAGACGGCGGCGTGGTCCCGCGAACCATCCAGTTGGACTCCCTGGCGCAAGGGCATTGATGAGCCCACGAGCAGTAAAAAACTGGAACGCCGATTTGGTTTCAAAACCAATAGTGGACCTTATGTCTACATCAAAAACTTTCGCCCGTACATTGACGATCCTTCCAGGCAGATTCCGATCGACTTTGACAGCCTGATGGCCCTGGTCGCGCCGCGTCCCCTGCTGATCATCTCGACGGAACACGAATTCTATCGGCACCGATTCTTCCCCAAAGCACAACAGACACTGGAAATCTACGCCAACTGGAAAGATGCAGACGGCCTGCCCAGCGTCCTCAAAGCCAGACAGGAGCGACGGGGATATGCGGAGACGCTCGAATACTATGGAACGCAGCACCTGATGAAGCCGGAAAAAATTGAGCGGCAGCTGGGAGAATTCGGAGCAGGGGACTGCTTCAGCTGGTTTTCATTTCCGGGTGGTCACAGCTTTCCCGGTGTCGCCCGCAGGATGACCTTCGCCTGGTTTGATCGCTGGCTGGGTCGGACCCTGTATTGAAACAGGGAGAGACAGATCAGGTTGGTGAAATGTATCTCAATCCTTCGCAGGTCTTACTTTGTCCCATAATTCCAGCAGTAGAAAGTACGGGACTGCGATGATCATAGAGAACAACAGTAACAGCAGCATGACCGGCGCGAGCAAAAGACTCAGGCAGACACTAAGTGTCTCCATCAGCTTTCCAGGTGGTTGATAGACCCTTGTGTCATCCAGCTCACTCTCGTACTGAATTGCATCCTCGTAGAGAAAGACGACGTACTCAATGTACTCCTGCAGGCTGTCTGCCTGGGGCAGGGGGTTCCCCTCTACATCCTCGGGATATTCGCCGAGATGTGGTCCGCCCATATAGACGGGAGTGGCAGGGGACCGGGTATCGATCGCGTACAAGTCTCCATTCCCATTTTCGCCGATGACGAAATAGTGGGGCGGAAAAAACATGCGCACGTACTCTGCCTGGTCCACATTCATCCGGATCAGTGATTCGTGGTTATGAGTGAGCAGCTCCAGTTCTTCGACGCCGAGTGTCGCCGCCAGGTCTAACAACCGTTGCGGATAATTTAGCAACAACTCCCGATAAGCGGCCGGCAATATACAGCCGGTCGCGGTTTCCAGTTCCTGGATTTCGGTTTCGGTCATGCGGTGAGCTCGAAGAACGTAATGCGATTTCACATGTCTCTGGTAAAGAAAACCAGTGGCATGCGCATGAGGGAACGGGTATAAACAATTTGCTGCTCCGCCTATTCTAACATTCACTCCAGCAGGATCGAAATTATCGGCATGGATATTTCTTTGGGTGACATTTTATTTCCCACAGTGAATCCGCCAGCCACGGAAGCACAGATCCCTGCTTTTGAAAGATGACTTTCGAAATACGACCAGCGAATTTCGCTGAGGTTCCCGGCAAAGTGATTGAAGGCAATGCTCACCTTGAGGTTACGAGCCCCCTGATACGTTACAATGAAGTACTCAAGGTCTGCAGACAGGAACACTGAGATGTCAACAGAGACTCCCCCCGTCAAACCCAGTCGTCTTCACCAGCTCTCAGGAGTGGTGAGCCTGGGGGTTCTGTTTGCCCTCTCATACTGGGTGATGGGCTACATCATGGTATCGCCTTACAACGCCCATGACTACCTGCTGCGAATCGTCTTTTCAGCACTTCCGCTGGGAGTGCCGGTCCTGCTCTATCAATGGGTTACCATCCGCCGCGCCGAACCGGCGGTCATGCTCTGGGGTGCTTACGCGGGAGGCTGGCTGCTGTTACTCTTACAGGGACAGTACGGGAATAATTATGTCACCGTTCTACTATTGATGTTATTTATCGGCTGTTCTTTCGTGGTCTTTCTCGTTGCGACATTCCTATTGAGCGCAGACATCCGAGACCGCCGCTTCCAGGGTACCACGCTGCTGGCGAACCTGGTAATCCTGTTCGCCAGCGGCCAGGTCCTGGTAGAGATCATGTTTAACCCCATCGTGATCTGACAGTCGGTTCTACAGTTCTACCGTCAGCGCCCGACGTACGTCATCACCCAGAACCGGACGGTCAAAGTCCTCCTTGTCGATGTATGCTGTCGCCAGCAGCAGCCACTCAAGCATATAAGGCATTCCGCCTCCACAGCTCATCCCGCCGCCATCGCCGCCTCTGCGGAAACCAGGCTCGTGAATCGCTTCCCACTGCCAGGGATTATTCGCGATGGTGAGACCAAAGGCATTGGGTCGGCTTTGCAGCCAGCCCCGGTCTTCTGAAGGGCTCCAGTCCATCGGGGCGTCCTCTCCCCAGCGATAGAGGGTTCTCACACCCGCGCCGCAGGCATATTCCCATTCATCCGAGATCGGCAATCTGAAGCCCTGGGATGCCAGCTGGGCGCGCGCTCTGGCATGATGTGGAAATGGTTCAGACTCATCAACAGAAACGCCTTTGAGCTTCTGATCTATCAGTTGTTTTATTTTTGTTTCCAGTAGAAACGCATCCAGGGAAACGTCACGAGGCGGCGTCATGATTTCTTCGAGGTAGTCATCGAAGGACATCGGCGTCTCGAATTCTTCCAGTGCTATTTCCCATAGTTCCGCCTGTTCTGCTGTGAGCGGAAAGGGGCGTTCCCACTCATAGCCGAGCCGAACCGTGTCTCCCGGAATGAGTACGAATTCGGAGTTGTCATAATTGAAAACCGCCAGCGAATTTTCCTGTTCGCCGTATTGAAAGGTTCTGATGCCCGAAAAAGCAAAGGGAACAGGCAGTGATCTGCGCACCGCGAGAGCCAGATCAACCCGCTCTGAGTTGGTGAGTCTGTTCCATGTTTCGCGATGAATGGTCATGAAGTCCCGCCGTTGCTCACCGCGTCTGCGTTCTGATTTTCGCCTGTCCGTCGACGAAGCGGGTATTCCAGAAACAGACCGACTACAGCCAGGCATAGAAGTAACGGATAGGTCCAGCCCAGGTGCACACCGAGCAGGATCCGAAAGAAGGAAAGTCCATCGACATACAGATACGAACAATATAATACCGCAGCAAAGATCAGAAAGGAAAACCAGACCACGGACTGCCTGATTTTACCGGGAGACCAGCAGATCAGCCCCAAAGCAATCAGGGCGGCACACAGATTCGAAAACGCAAAGATCCGCAGGTCGGCAATCAGCGCCGCCAGCGTCTGATCGTAATACGCCCGGATCTTCTCCTTGGTCTCGCTGACTTTTCGGAGCAGGGGATTCAATCGCTGCGGAGCCGGCGGCAGTTTTTTCTGACGCGTCAGATCGGAAACATAGGCAGCAGGATCGTTGCGGTATTCCTGGATCTGCTGATTGATGACGGCTTCCTGATCGTCGTTCAACAGTTTTTTGATCAGCGGCGAACGCATGCCCTCTTCCACCGCATCAACCAGGGGTAGGGAGTAGGCAATCGTCTTTTCCGTCACGAACTGACGCGCCAGCCCTTCCAGGTGCTGCTGCCCCACAAAAGTGTAGATCAGGAACCCCACAAAGAACACCGCCACGAAGACATTGAGACCCAGTGTGAGCTGTCGCATGAGGTTGCCTGCCTCTTTGGTTTCTTTGAGCGCTACCATTCTGATTATTGCGGCGGAGCGTTGTCCGGCACCAGTTCCAGGTTGATAATCCGTTCGCGGGGAATCAGCAGCGGTGCATCCAGGCTGTCGATTCGTTTGAATTCCACCCAGTCCTCGAACACGACCACCCGTCCAATCGGTTTAAGCGGTTTTGATAGATCCCGTTTCCTGGCACTGGAAAACCCTGTGACATTATCCAGGCCTTTCTGCCACTGAATCGAGCTGACGCCACCCCGATAAATGACCGTATGCTCTGACGACGCTCGATCGGAATAGTACGCGGCTCCTGCGCCGACCAGCAAAATCATCAAGCCAGCCAGAACGGATAGATATTCCAGTTTTTTATTCATGGCAGCGCTCCTTTCAATACGGAATTGTTGTTTTTCTCGGACAGGTTAGCAGCGACAACAGTAGCGAATCACTCGCCGTGATATCCTTGCCACATCCAGAGCAGGGTGTCGGCCAGGGTCTGTTCGAAGACCTTGCGGTCGCAGTGCCGGGTCCCCTTGCTGAAGACGTAGCGATAATCGTAACCTTTAGCCTTGAGGGCCTCGGCCGTCCGTTCGTTGGCCATCACCCAGTTGTGGTACGTCTCTTCCGGATCGTCGGCCCGGAGGTCGTTTTCTGCCACGTGTGTGAAGATCCGTAGCGGCTTTTTGTCGCTGTTTTCAATCAGCTTCATGCTCGAATGATATTCCCACGCGCCCAGGGGATACTCTGCTTCCTGGGGTGCGTCGTCGTCCTGCTGATCGACGAAGGTACCGGAATAGGTAATCAGGCGGCGGAACAGATCGGGTCGGAACCAGCCCATCGTCAACGCCGCCGCACCGCCGGAACTGCAGCCCATCGTGGCCTTCCCCCAGGGATTGTCGGTAAACGCGATGTGCGGATACGCGGCGCGGATCTGCTTGTTCTTCAGCACGGCCGGCAGGACTTCGTCATTGATAAACCGGGCGTAACGATCGGACATCGTATCGTACTCCAGGCCGCGTTCGCTCCCTTTACCGTCGTTACCGCCATTCTGGACTGCAATCACAATAAACGCAGGCAGCCGCTGTGCCGGATCTTTCGAGATCGTCAGATTGTCCAGGGCATTACAGACCAGGTCCATCCGGCTCGGTCCGTCCTGCAGAACCAGAATCGGTGCCTTGGTTCCATCTTTATAGGCTGCGGGAACATAGACAAAGATCTTGCGGGTTTTTCGCACCTCTTTTTTCGGGTCGAGCGTCTCGTCGGTGCCGGGAAAGATTTTACTCTCCGCCAAAGGCATCTCAAACTCGAAGCGCTTCCCCTTGGGATTGCCCCGATCTGTGAGTCTCGGATCGATCTTGTAGTTGGGGCCGATAACATAGCTGCCGTTCCCTTTCGTACCCGGCTGCTCGGTATATTTTTCAGCTGCAGCCAAGAATGAAGTCGTCAGTCCGATGACAGCAAAGGCGAAAGCAAAACAGATGAGACGCGCGGACAGCCTGGATTGATTGAGCATTATTGATTCCAAGGATTACAGGGGGAATAGTTTAAAGTGAATGAGATGACTCAAACATGAGACTACTCGATCTTTTGCTGACTTTCAATTTTCGCGCTGGAAATGGCAGGCAGGCCCCTGAAAGGTGTATCATTGAAAAGAATTACTCATGAGGACTCTGACTGACATGTACTATCGAATTTTAACAGCACCGCCGGGCTATCCTCCCGATCAGAATTTCATGCTCGTTCAATATCGAAGTCTCGAATATGCCAATTGCGGGGCAATAAAGAACAGAAACGGTACAGAGTTTTTTGAGACCATTGAGGAAGCGCGACAGTATTTACCAGTGACTGCCAGGAAGCTGCCTTTTGAGCCCGAACACCAGTTTCTGGAACTCTGGGAGGAATGAACGAGAATGGGCTTCTTTAGCAAACTACTCAAGTGGTTTCAGCCTGAAGAGTATGAGGATGCCGACCTGGGCCGACTGATCTCAGTTGGCAGTGGGGACTGGGACGGCTCCTGGACGCTGGAACCGGGAGGAAAAGTGGTTCCGTTTTCGATCACAGTCCGACCGGAGTCCATTCCCGGCGATCAGCGCACTTTCATGCTGCAAGTAAAAGACCGCTTCATCGAAATCGAACAGGAACTGGCGCGAACCATGTTCCGGGGGATTGACCCCCGCAACGATGGTTCCACCCCCGAAGAAGTCTTCTCCCACATGCAACTCGATACGATCTATTTTGTCCACCTGGAACGATCACCGCGGGAATGGCAAATCTGGTATGTGAACGACCTGGATCCCGCCGGCCATGCGATTGGCGTGGAAATGAAAGACTGGCACTATGATGGTTATTCAATGAACGGCTGACCGTTCCAGACATCTGCCTGCGGACAACAGACTAATTTTCCAGATGAGTCTTCCGAAGCCTGATACAGCCTGCTCTAATGCAGTCACTCTCATGATTTGAATTCAGCCCTTTTTTACAGGTCGATCAATATGAAGTTTTTATCTCAGTTCCTCTGCCTAACGGTCATGCTGCTCATGAGCTTTGTCCCGTTCTCTCCTGTGTGGAGTGATTCGGACACCCAGGCGGCGCGTCTGTCCGTGAAAACCGTTCGTCCCGAAATCCGCTCGCAAACGAAAACCGGGCAGGTTCGCGAACTGATTAAGCCAGCCGCGATGACACATGAGATCGGCGTTGGCTACGTGGCCCGCCTCAAAATTCCGCATGAAGCTGACAGTAAATCGCGGTCCACCTGCATCCTGCTGGAAGATGGCCAACCCCTGCCGCATCCCCACGCGCTGCATAAGCTGATCCGCGAGACAGGGAAAGGGCACTATAGTCACTGGACACCGACGACGCTCTATTTTTCCACCAGCGACTCTTCCGATCCCCGCACCAATGGACGCAAATATGAACTGGTCTGCCCGGAAACCTATACCGAAAAGTCGACGCAATTCGTACTGACCGATGCTGACTCGCTGATCTCATTTCCCGATATCCCCGGCAAACGTGTGCAACCCGTCAAGCTGGTCTGGGAAAACCGGGATCCACAACAAAGCATCCAGCTGAACTGGATACGCCAGGGGGCCCCCGATCTCTCCAGCCAGCAGGCGATGCTCGCCAGCATTCTCAAACCGGGGATGACGGACGAAGAGAAATCGCTGGCGATCTGGAAATTCCTGGTCGACTGGCGGTATCACTTCTATCCGGCAGAACCGGGAGATGAAGTACACGACCCCGTGAAGTTTCTCAATGTTTACGGCTACGGATTCTGTGATGACTGTGCCTCGAACTTTGCGGTCCTGGCCCGCAAAGCAGGTGTGCGAAGTCGAACATGGGGGCTCTCAGGACACGTTGTTGCGGAAGCTTTCTATGACGGCAAGTGGCACATGTTCGATCCCGATCATGAAGTCTTTTATCGCAATGATCAGGGAGTGATCGCGAGTGTTGAGGAACTGGCACAGCACCCTGAACTGATTACAAAAACGCCCCTGGATCCGATCGGCAGTCCCTCGCAGGCAATTGCCCGGCTCTACACGACGACCGACGACAATCAGCCCTCCGAGCGGAAACCGGCAATTCGAGATTCGAATCTGGCTCCCACTCTGGAACCCGGTGACCGCCTCGAGTTTGACTACATCGCTGCGGAATATATTCATCGACGCAACATGCCGAACGAGGAACAGCCCCCCGTCGCCGGGAACGGCACTCTGAAACGCAGCATCACAAAGCTGAAGTCGTTAAAACAGCCGCATCCCCACCAGCGGGACTGGCACTTCACCTGGCCCTATGTGCTGCTGAAAGGGGCGCTGGAACTCAAGCTCGCACCGGATCAGTCGGCTCCCACAATCTCCGTCTCCTCAAACGGGACTTCCTGGACACCTCTGGAGACGACCCTCAAAGCGGAGAAACTCACGGTTTCCCTCGATGCCTGGATCAAGCAACAACCCACTGCAGTCTATGGGTTCTATCTTCGCTGCGAAAACACGAACGGCGACGACCCTGCGGCGTCAGTCGCGCAGCTGAACTCCGAATTCCTGTTCCAGTTCGCCCCCCGCGCACTGGCACACATGCAAAACACGAACAATCACTTCGAGATGAAATTATCTCCTCCACTACCAGTCAACAGTCAAGGTCTGGCTGTGCAGCTGGAGTGGAAAGTGGTTGAGTGAGTTTCGCGGTTCAATTCGTATAAGGCACCGTCCCGGTTTTCGGGTCCACCTGGTAACCGAATTTTTCAATGTACTGACTCCCCTGCAGAAACTCGTCCTTCTGAGCGGCCAGTTTCTTGTTGAGCAGCGCATCGAGCTTTGCCTGGATCGGGGCTGCTTCCGGATCGTTGCATAGATTTTTCAGCTGATACGGGTCTGCTTCGTTGTCGTACAATAACCAGGGTCCACTGAGATCGCGGACATACGTGTAGCGGGTCGTTCTCAAGCCGCGGTATTCCTTTCCACCCCGGCTCCGCTGCCATTCACCAAAGGGAGAAGGGCAGGTGATGACCGTCGCCCCATCTGAAGGATTTTTCCCGCCTCGCAGGTAGCCGCTATAATCCAGCCCTTCCACGGTGTCGGGAATCGAAACTTGACAGAGCCCCAGCAGGGTGGGCATCAGGTCTTCGGAATTGATGGGGGAATCGACGGTGCGACCTTGCGCGTGCTCCGCGCCATTCAACCGGAACAGCATCGGCACCCGCAGCGATTCGTCCCACGGTTTCTGCTTGCGGATCTGCCCGTGTGAACGCAGCATGTCGCCGTGGTCAGAGGTGAAGACGACGATCGTGTTTTCATCAATGCCGGTCTCTTTGAGTGTCGCCAGCAGATCGCTGACACAATCATCCAACGCCGAACAATGAGCAAAGTAGCCGGCGAGTTCTTTTTGCGCAGTTGCCTGCTGATCTTGAGGCACATTGGGACGCACTTTGATCTTCTCCGGCTCATACATGCTCTGGTATTCGGGCGGTGCGGTGTGATACGGATTATGTGGCGAGCCGTACGACATCACCAGCAGAAACGGTTGCCCCTTCTGGGACTGGTCCCGAATGAACTGCCGGGCCACGCGCGTCTGGGCAAACGCGTCGTAACCTTCCCAGGTCTGCCGCTGAGGAGAGTCGCCGTAGTAAAACGAACGGTTGTAGTTGTGCGTGCATTCCAGAGCCCGCCAGAACTCAAAGCCCTGTCGACGTTCCGGCGGCGTGAACGCAGAGCGGCCGCGACCATCCAGATGCCACTTCCCGATGAATCCGGTCTCATAGCCGGCGTTGTCCAGCACTTCAGCGATCGTCACCGCTTTCGCAGGCAGTTGCACATCGTTCAGAAACACGCCATGCGTCAACGGACGCTGGCCGGTCATCAGCGAGCCCCGGAAGGGACAACAAACCGGACAGCCGGAAACCGCATTCTGAAAATTAACACTCTGTCGGGCCAACGCATCAATATTCGGCGTCTTCACCTGCTCGTTGCCCGCGTAGCCCAGGGACTGTGCCCGCCACTGGTCGGTCAGGATAAACAAAATGTTCGGCTGCTTAGTTTCAGCCTGAACCCGACCGGGGATCATCACAAAACAGAGTAATAGACAAACGGAAATGCGAGCCAGCATGGTGAGCGTCCTTAGCAATGTTGTCGTGTTCGAATTCCCGACACGACCGGTCTCATAGTATAGGAATGGAAGTTTTCAATTATCTATTAGAGACGACACCGATTGCAACGCAAATGATGCGAATGACACAGGAAAAGAACCGGTGAAGAATATTAAAGGTTGTTAAGAGCTGCTTTTTCCAGTTGGCTTTCTGCGCCTCTTCCTGTTCTCTGTACCAGTCTCTCGCTATTCTAATGTGATTAAGCACCGGGTGGAGTTGCGGTGCTGCAAGACTGATCAGACAAGCTGCAGGATACGAACATGAGCGAATTACCGAATTGCCCGGAATGTGCTGGGGAATATACCTACGAAGACAGAGGCCTGCTGGTTTGTCCGTCATGCGGCCACGAATGGAATCCGGAGGGTGTGGCTGCGGAGGAAACGACTGGCCCCGTCGTGCGGGACGCTAACGGCAACATCCTGCAAAATGGGGATTCCGTCACCGTCGTCAAAGACCTTAAAGTGAAGGGCTCTTCGTCGGTCGTCAAGGTGGGAACGAAGGTCAAGAACATCCGCCTGGTCGAAGGAGATCACGACATCGACTGCAAAATTCCAGGGATTGGTTCAATGGGATTGAAATCCGAATTCGTGAAGAAAGCCTGACCCGCTTCGTGAGGTGCACCATGAGCGTTGCAGACTTACAATACATCCTCGGAATGATTGGCACAGTTGCCTTTGCGGTAACGGGCGTGCTGGCAGTCTCGCCGCGCGGCATCGATTTCTTTGGTGCCTGTGTGCTGGGGCTGATCACCGCGATCGGCGGCGGTACCATTCGTGATGTGATCCTGGGCGTGCCGGTCATCTGGGCTGCAGACCTGAATTACATCTGGGTTGCATTGGGAGCGAGCTTTCTGGCATTCCTCACAAACCGGCATATGACGCGCAAAGAGATCTTCAAAACCATGCTCTACCTCGATGCGCTGGGAGTCTCGATGTTTGCGATCCAGGCAGCACAGAAAGTCATGTGGATCGACTTCGGCATGCCTATCGCCCCGGTCCTGCTGGGAGTGTTGACCGCGATCGGAGGCGGCCTGCTCCGCGATGTTCTCGCAGGACAGCCCACACTGTTAATGCGGCGAGAGATCTATGCTATTCCGGTCACACTTGGCTGTATCCTGTTTGTCGCGCTGGTCACCTGGCTGCCCCAACATGCCGTCCTGATCGGCGTCGGCTGCTCTGCCTTGATCATGAGTCTGCGGAGCGCCGTGATCCACTGGGACCTGCACGTCCCGCTCTGGCTGACCATTCAATCGAAAGAGAATGCGATGCATTCGAAGCAGGACTCAGACAGCCCCCCTGCCAATTAATCACAGCTCGAGTTCAATCTGAAGCTTCCGGTTATCCAGCCAGAGCTGCTCGATCCACGTCAGGCTCTCCATGACTGTGATGCGCGGGTTACCCATCGCGGCCTGCCAGTGTTCCGGGTCGGGCAGCATGAGAAAATAGTTGTTGATCGTATTCAGCATCATCATGTCGGCGACCGTTGCCAGCTGATCGCGGTCGAGCGTAAATTCCTCGCGATAGCCCTCTACCAGTTTGGCCAGCACATGGCCGGCCAGTTCAGGCGTCGCGCCAGGCACGCGGAGGCTGGGATAATAATAGTAAATGAACAGCAGGACGGCTAAATCCATCGTCCGCCAGCCGTAACAACCCAGATCAAAATCGATGATCTGCACATCACCGTTCTCAACCAGAAAATTTCCCGCATGCAAGTCCCGGTGCACCAGTCCATAGTGTCCTGCAGGTGTAGAACGGCCCCGCCAGTCAGCGTAATACCCGCGCATCGCCTCGACGACCTCGGGGTGAAAATAGTCGGGCAGCGGATCCGGAAACTGTCCGAGTCTGATTTCATGCCACGAGAGACGATCGTGGTCGGTCGGGAGCTGTAATTCATCCGAAGCCCGATGGATGCGACCAATCTCCCGTCCCAGTTTCAGAAAGAGTTCCTCATTCCACTGGGCGTCGGTCGCCGGGTCGAGTTGTCGGCCTCCGAAACGTTTAAAACAGCAGACATGCATCGTACCCGCGTCGACTTCAATCGATTCCAGCAGTTCCCCGCCACGCGAAGGGATCGGCGTCGTAACCGTACATCCATGAGAGATCAGATGCTCCAGCCAGAGCAGTTCTCCCAGCACTTCGCCCCGTTTCCGGAGATTGCCGTCACTGATCCGGATAATGACCGGCGCACTGTCGATAAACTCGGTAGCAAAGACGTGGTTCACCCCATCGCGGACTAATTCTGTCTTCTCAGGCACCAGTCCCCAGTGATCAATGCACTGAGTCAGCGCGTTATAATAAGGCAGCGAATCGTCTACCAGCAAATGATTGGGATCCACGAACGGCTCCTGAAATAAACCCCGGAAAGTTTCCAAACGCAGCACGACTATACGGGCCTGCCTCGGGTTCTGGAAGAGCGGATCAGAAATTCAACGGTCCATCTGCTTCGTCCACAGCCATTTCCCGTCCGGATGTTGCTCGTCGACGGGATGGTTCAGGGTCATCGTTCGGCCGTCGTCCAGGAAATCAATCTGCCAGGAGTATTTCTCCTCCTCAAAATGACGCTGCAGACTGTTCCACGACAACCGGATGCTGGAAAGGCTGAGCGAACGCGGCAGTTCAAACAGTTCCCAGGCAACGACTTTTAACTTCCCGTCCACAATGTGCCAGCGTCCGGCGTACTGATTATTCGAAAGGGAGATGGTCCGATCTGCATGGAAACCGCGCGTGATCTCAGAAGTGCCATCACTCCATTCTCCCACCAGCTGTTGTTCCTCGGCTGTCAGGGGACGAGGTTCCTCACCGATAAAACAATACGCGCACACCGCCAGCAGGAGGCCTGCCAGACAAGCCAGTAAGACGCGTCTGCGTTTCAGTGGTAATGTTAACCTGCGCATCATAAAATCCCGGCTGTGTCCCGCTCTTGAACTCCTGAAGTGTTTTTAACTTCTCATCAAAATCGCCAGCACTACCAGTGCCAGCAGAAACAGAACGACATTAATCCCGAGCGTTGCGATGAAGAAATCGTTAGAGATGCGATTTCGATATTAGCGCACAATCAAGATCGTATTATCAATCATCACTGCAGGCAAACTCAAAAGTGTTACCCACAGACAAATCAAAGTCAGCCCCCAACCGCCACTGCCAAAAGGTTCCACACTGCTCATGACATAAGGAACCAGCAGTACGAAGAAGCACACTGTAGTAATCCACAAAGTGATCCGCCAGATTGACCACTTGACGTGCAGCATGCGACTTCCCGTTTTAAATGCCAGATTACTCAGTCAACAGCTTTTGAATTTCTGGTAAATCCAAACGTTTCGCGATATCGAGGGGCGTTTCATTGTTCTTATCGACAACAGATGTATCTGAACCGTGTTTAAGAAGAACTTCTACCGCACTGATATTCTCGGCTTCAACAGCCGTGTGCAGAGGAGTCTGGCCTCTTTTATTTTGAGTATCTATATTTGCCCCATGCTCAATCAGTTCGTTGATTAATCGAGCGTTTCCATTAGATGCAAAATGATTCAAAACAGAATTTTCGTAATACTTTGACTTTGTGTTAATATCGGCTCCTGATGCAAGTAAAAAGTCAAAGCACTCGACATCTCTGGTCCGTGCAAGACTGGAGTTGCCAACTACCCACATCAGCGGCGTTTTTCCGGTTTCATCATCGGGGCGATTCGGGTCAACACCTTTATTCAGGATGACTTGCAACAGGCGCTGATTAGATTGCATCGCTGCTGCATGTATGGGATAGATTCCACGACAGGGCTGATCTACCAGACCTTGATTGATCAGTCTCTCTGCATTCGAAACGTCATCGAACCTGATGGATTCATATAATGCGCAAGGACTCTGTCTCGCTTTCACGATCCGCAGGGACAGAAACAGTACCGGAAGCGAAAGCATAATCAGCAGAGCCAGAATTCTTAAGTGCTTCAACCAACGTGGGTGATTCATAGATCTTTTCTCTTGACCTCATTTTGTTATGAGTCACTGCCCGCCATCAATTTGTCTTAAAAATGATGCTATTCCTTAATTTAAACAGAACGAGGCAGGTCGGCCAGTACTTTTTTGTATTCGCTCCCTTTAATTCCGTAGCACCGACGGAATGAACAAGATTCGGATTGTTCACCAACACTTCATCTGTCATCTTGTACGAATAATGCATCAGCGTTTGGTGAAAGTTCATAGAAAGTGACCGCGATGAACGATGACAGCGACTTTTCTCATCCCATGCTCTCATTTTGCGAAGGTGCCAGTCAGACCGCAGTCCACTTTAAGGAACAACTGTCGTCTTTCGAACCGGGGAGCGTCGCGTGGAAAGAGTTTCTCAAAACGCATTGCGACAGCCAGAACCACGTTGTACAGATCACGGCGATTCAGGAGATCGGCAAAAGCGGGGATCCCGAGTGGCTCAATTTTCTGCAGGCACGGTTGCACGCAGAAACGGGGCCCTTTGAATGGACGCCACTCCTGTGTGCCATCGGTGAGCTGGGAGGATTTCGGTCTCGGGAAGATTACGCGCTCTATCTTGAATCGGAGGATGAGCATGTGCGTGTGATGTCGCTGATGATCCCATACTACCTGCCCCGTGAAGAGGCGCTCGTCATTCTCATCGATAAAATGAATCACGATCCCAGTCTTACTGTGCGCCAGACCGCTGCGAGAAGACTGGTGGATCTTGACTCTGATGCAGGCCTCCCGCTACTACTGGAAGAATTTCATCAGGAGGAACAGCAGTATTCTGAAAAAACAAGGCTCGCCTTTCTACTGACGGTATTACGTCATCCAAAGGGGTTCCAGTTTTTGCAGCAGCAGATCTCCATGAATCCCAGTTTATCCCGACAGGACCGCACGCTGCTTTTCTCTGCCGTCTGTGATCTGTTTTTACATGAGGGACTGGAACTGCCCCCCTGCGAGCGGCCGGCGGATTTACCGCTGGAGCTGATCTTTCAGCGGGCCACCGACTGGCTGGAAGCACAGCTTGCCGCGATTGCCGAGGAATAGACGTTAGAAATTCTACTGGCGGATTGACTGCTCACCATGAGAGACAACAACACTTTTTCTCAATACCGCAAGAATGATCAAGCAGGCTGTTTTTTCATCGGTTAAGATCGCGGCCCACCTGTTGAATCGAGAATAGAGGATCGTTGATGGCTCCCGTGCAGAAAGCTTTATGGTATGTGGAAAGTCATTCCCGTGACGGGCTCAGCCTGGAAGCGGTGGCACGCGCCAGTTGTGTCTCTCCTTATCATCTGACCCGTTCGTTCGCGGAAGTCTTCGGCATTTCTTTAATGCGTTACACACGCCAGCGTCGCCTTTCCGAAGCGGCGAAGCAGCTGGCGGCAGGAGCCCCCGACATTCTTTCTATCGCCTTCGATTACGGGTACGGATCGCACGAGGCATTCTCGCGTGCGTTTAAAAAAGAATTTGGTGTGACTCCCGAACGGGTACGCACTCTGGCTGACCTGTCTCAATTACAACTGAAGGAACCGATTGTCATGGACTCTACCCAACTGCCTCGGCTGAACCCGCCACGTGAAGAAACTCTGCCTGCACTCTCGTTTGCAGGGCTGGTCGAACGCTACGACTGCCAGTCATCTGCGGGAATCCCCAACCAGTGGCAGCGCGCTTCACCCCTGCTGGGAAGTATTTCCCCACTGGTGAGCCAGGACGCCTATGGGATCTGCTTCAACTTTGATGAAACCGATGGCAAGTTTGACTACATGGCCGGCGTGCCAGTCGAGCAGGGGACCACGCTACCCCAGGGCCTGGTGCGTTTCGATCTGCCAACACATAAGTATGCCGTCTTCCAACATGGCGGTCATATCTCGGAGATACGTTCGGTCATTGCAGCGATCTGGGCCGATGCCCTCTCTCAGGCGAATCAGGAACCCGTCAGTGGACCGGTTCTCGAAAAATACGGCCCCGAATTCGACCCGCAGACGGGCCGGGGAGGCTTTGAAATCTGGATTCCCGTGAAATAGTACTGAAGGAAGTGAAGATAAAGCGATACTCGCTGATCGCATCACGGATTTTGTTTATCCTGAGGAATAATCCCCGGCCCCAGTTTCGACTCCTTTCAAACGAAAGTGGTCAGCACTTTATTTGTGAAACGCTGACCACTTTTTAATTTCGTCGTCACTGCTTCAACAGAGATCAGGTGTCCTGTTTAATGTCATAACAGAAAAGCAGGTCCTGATCGCGGAGATAGAGTCGGCCGTTAGAGATCACGGGGCGTGCCCAGACCTTGCCGAGAATGCTCTGTTTTTCCGTGCGTTCCGGAATCGTGAAGCGGCCCGTTTCTTTGAATCCTTTCGGGGTGGCTTCAATGCAGACCAGTACGCCGTCGTCCTGCGTAAAACAGTAGAGGTGCCCAGCCGCGGCCATCACGGCACCCGCGGGAGCGGCGCGACCTTCCATCCAGACGCTCTCGCCGGTTTCCAGATCCTGGCAGACCCAGCGTCCGCGGGAAGTGGTTTTACCGGTCCAGCCGTAAATCTTGCCGTCGATCAGCACGACGCCGCCGTGGTGGTTGCTCATAGTCTTGTTTTTGTAGAGCACCTTGGCTGTGAACTGATCGCCGTCTTTCTGGACTTCGACGAGGCCGCAGCCGGCGTCGTAATCGCAGGTCGTATAGACCCGGTTCCCGGTCACGATGGGCGTGGGAATCACGGCGACTTCATTCACGGGAACTTCGGCCGTCCAGAGCAGTTTGCCATCAGAAGCGCGAACACTCGCCAGCTGTTTGGCGGTCAGCACGACGTATTGTTTCACCCCACCAAAGTCAGCGATCACGGTCGAGGAATAACTGCAGGGGTCGGTCAGTTCTTTGGATTGCCAGACCAGCTTGCCGGTCGCCGCTTCGAGGGCAACGACCGCGCCCTGCTCACCTCCGGGTGTGCAGATCACATGGTTACCGTCCACCAGGGGAGACTCACAATAGCCCCAGGTATTCTCCGGTTTGCCCCGCGCACCACTGAGCATGCTGCCGTAGGTTTCACGGAGATTCGCTTTCCAGAGCAGTTTGCCGGTTTTCTGATCCAGGGCGAACAGGTCGCCGTTCGCGCCGAGTCCAAACAGGCGGCCGTCGGCGATAGAGGGCGTACTCCGTGGACCGTGGCCCCATTTGGTCAGCATGATGCCTTCCTTGTAGTGGGCGACTTCCTGCTTCCAGAGCTGCTTGCCGCTGGGATCCAGTGCCAGCACAAATTCAGTGTAGTCGCCGTTCTCCTGTTTGTCGGCACCCAGCAGGTAGGCAATGTTATCAACCACAGCAGGAGCGGAGTAACCGATGCCGCAGTCCTTAAAGGACCACACGGGCTTGAAGTCTTCGGGGAAGGTGGAGCGGAGTCCGGTCTCGGCGGAAATGGAGTCGCGGTTCGGTCCCTGCCACTGCGGCCAGTCGGCGGCGTGCGTGGAGGTGGAGATGAGTAACAAGGTGGTCGTCAATAACGTGGCTGTCCACAAAGGACGTTTCAAACGTAGCATGATCTATTCGTTTCCTGGTCTTTCGCTGGTGGTATTGAGTCGCTTCTGAAGAGGAACGCTTAGCGTCAATTCTATGTAGAAGGCTGCGGGGTTTACAGGTACCGATTCATGAATTTTTGAGGCAACGATTTGTGGCTGATTTGAGAGTAGCAACGTCAGATCGATTGTTGCACAATAGACACATGCTTCATGGACGGCTTCTCCTTTCTCAGGATGTTCACAATTCTTTCTCCTCTCATGATTTTCCCATGACGAACGATGAATCAAGTAAATCGATTGCTGCTTTCAGTGTCGAGGTCGTTGCGCTTGTGACCCTCTGTCGTGATCTTTTCGATACGGAAACACTTTCCGGAGTACTTCATTATCTCAATCACAACGAACCGGAAATGGCACTGGAGGGACTACTCATCGAACTGTTTCGGGTGAATCGCTATCCGGAACCATTTGATGTTCAGCGTTGGAAGCGAGTAGTACAGTCAGCTGACTTCTCAGATGGCGGAGTTTTTGATGAAGCAATCCTTGATCATTTCGAACGTTGGATTGAAAGAGCGACATTATCTTGAACGATCGATTATTTTCTGAGAAATCCGCATACGACACCTTTTTTCTGTAAGTCAGCGTCCCCAGCGGGTACTAATACCTGTGGAAAGGGGTGTTCTCGTGCATGACCAATCACAGGAATCGCTGTTCATGGACTGGCTCGACGCGCATGGTGCGTCGGTCTGGAAAGTGGCACGCGCCTACACCCTGACCACGGAAGAGACTCAGGATCTCGCCCAGGAGATTCTGTTGCAGGCCTGGAAGTCACTACCGCAGTTCGAGCAGAAGTCGAGCCCGGCCACCTGGTTCTATCGCGTGGCATTACACACGGCGATGAACTGGCGCAGAAAGGAAGCACCGTGGCGGGTCCGACAGAAACCGTTGCTGGAAGTGCAGATGCTGAGCGCCGCAGAGGCCGACAGCGCCGCCACCGCACAGCAGCGTGATCTGGTCGAGCAGCTTTACAAAGCCATCCACCAGTTACCCAAAACCGATGCCGCCCTGGTGCTGCTTTACCTGGAAGAGTTGAGTTATCGCGAGATGGCCGACGTGCTGGGGATTTCTGAAAACTACGTTGGTGTGAAACTGAATCGGGCCAGGCAGGCATTGAACGAACTGATGAAAGGGGAAAGCGATGGCTCCTGATGAATTCCAGCAAGCCTGGCAGGCGCACTCCGCGCAGACGCGGGTGATCATTGATGCGGACCTGCTCCGTGAGGAAGTGCAGCGCGATCAGCGCCAATTCAACTCGATGATTTCCTATCGCGATTTCGGCGAAGTCGGGGTTGCGGTCGTCATGATCCCTGTCTGGTTCGTGATGGGCTTTATGCTGGATCTCCCCTGGACATGGTACCTGAGCGTGCCGGTGTTCCTGTGGATTGCCGGGTTCATGCTGCTGTACCGCAAACGTCATCAGCCAGAGCCCGATGAATCAGAAGGACCACTGCTGCAACAATATGTGCAGCGTTCCCTGGCTGAAGTGGAACAACAGATCTGGCTGCTCAGGAATATCCTCTGGTGGTACCTGCTGCCGCCCACGCTCTCCATTACGGCTTTCTTTGCGCAGGTCTCCTGGCAGTCGCGGGACTCGGGCTGGCTGTATGCCCTCATTTTTTTCGTCCTGCTGGAAGGCTTTGTACTGGCCCTGTATGGCGGGATTTATGTTTTGAATAAACGCGTCGTGCGCGAACAGCTCATCCCGCGGCGGGAAGAATTACAGAAACTGCGCGCCAGCCTTGAGCAGGAGACGACCGATGAAGGCGTGAACTCACAGATCGCACTGCCGAACCTTCCCTTTCCGGGGAAGATTCCGCCGGCTCCGTGTGCGTCGCCGGTTCAGTTGATTGTTGGCCTGGTGCTGTTCATCGCCCTCATGCTGGTTGTGTTCTTCATTATCTACCAGGCGAAGAACGGGGACTCTGGCAACGGTCAAGACTATCCGAAGCGCTCCCCCTTCGCGGCGGTCCGCTGGGAGGACTCGCAACCGGAGGTCAAAGTGGATGACCAATGGTTCAAACTGATCTCACTCAACGGCATTCCTGCAAAAGAGATCGTTGGCTTCAGCAAAGAGACTTACGGCGAGAAATGGCAGAAACGCTTTGAGGAAGACCTGGTGGAACTAATGACCCGCATGGGACATCCACCAGAAAAGACCGTGACGCTGGAAGTGCAGTCGTTAACTTCGTCAGAGAAACAGACCCTGAAAGAAGTCCGGATGACGTATGCCAACCGCGGCGCCATCCGAGCAGCAGCCCAGGCACGCGAAAGGGACGCCGCTGGTGAGTGAAACCACAGAGAACTTGAAAAGATTTAATAACCACGAAATTCGCGAAAGACACGAAAAAGAAAATACAGACTTGAGCCTGAAAGTAATTCGGGTCGAATGCGTTGAGAGGAAAACTAATGCTTACTGCTTAATGCAATACAGCTGACTGCCGGTTCTGAGAACCAGGTAGCCGTTCACAATCGCCGCGCCGTACAGAGTCGGTCGCGAGAACATGGCAACGCCCTGGCGGCGTTCTGCTGAGGTTTCCTCGGCGGTGGGAACGTTGTTGACCGGTGGATTGTCTTCGGTCCAGAGTTCATTCTCGGCGAGGACTTCGAATTCATTACCCGCTTTCAAAACGGTCGTCACGCCGTTCTTGCCGAAGAAGTAGACTCGGTCGCCGATCCCGACTGGCGTGGCCCAGCAGGACTCTTTAATCCGGCTGGTATAGACGGACTCTCCGTCTTTGGCATTCAGACAGTAAACCACGCCGACGCGGTTCACCCAGTAGGCATTCCCCTGGTAGACGATGGGCGTTCCCCAGGAGGGCGTCGGGCTGGCATTGGTCCACGCGAACTGGGGCTCCCAATCATCGCCCTGCTGTTTGACCACGAACAGACCGTTCGATTTTTTCGCCAGCTCGTTGTTATCTCCCTCCCGACCTGGTGAAGCGCCGATCAGGAATTCGCCGTTGCCGGCGGGAATCGGGCTGGTCTTGTTATTGCCGCCCACTTCGTCGTAGGTCCAAAGCTGTTTGCCCGTTTTCGGATCGTAGCCGTCGATGGAACCCGCAGAACTGCAGACCACCTGCTGTGCCTCGCCCACAGGGACGATCATCGGCGAACTCCAGCTGACGCGACTCTTTCGATCGGTCTTCCAGAGCTCGCTACCATCCGCTTTGCTGACCGCGGTGATGTAAGACGGACCTTCGTCGTCGATGAGTACTATCACACGATCCTGCCACTGCACGGGAGACGCGGACAGACCGAACTTGTTTTTGGGTGCTCCGTAACGTTTCGTCAGGGAGGCAGCCCACTTCAATTCGCCGGCATGCGAGAGGGCAACGATGTCGCCACTTTCGAAGTAAGCGTAGATGCCGTTCTCATCCAGTACGGGCGTCGGTGCGGCCCGGCTGATGTAGACGCTGTTCTTCTCGGGATACGTTGAAGGCTGAATGTGATCCCAAAGCTGTTTGCCGGACTTAAGCGAAAAACAGACGACGTGCAGCTGCTCCTTATTTGGCCCTGCGACCGAAGTGACATACACCTGGTCGCCCCAGATCACCGGGCTGGACTGTCCATAGCCGGGGATCCCTGCTTTCCAGGCGACATTCTGTTCCGCCGACCACTGCGTGGGAATGGTCTCCGCCTTGAGGGGAGAAGCACCCGCTCCCAGAAAACCGGGCCACTGTTCCTGCGCGGACAGACTGAGGGGAAATGACAATACAAACAAAACAAACAGCAGCGGTCTCATAGTCGTCGTCCTGAATTTCATGATAGCGGGTCTCGTCTCAAGGCAGACAAACATGTCAGACTAACTGATGTGGTCTGCGAATTATCAGCCATTATGTGCAGGCCGGTAGCATTGGCTCAAACGAGGCCAAGGTCATCTAAAGGGATTTACCAACACTGCACAAAGAAATACCGATCGAATCGGTGATTTTCGAGTCCGGAAACAGCCAGGCCACTCTCCGTCTCAGGGAATTGTAGACAGAAATCTGGAATTTCTTAACATTTTTACAAAAAAGCCTGCCAATCGCGGGAGAGACGATTGACGTCTCTGGGTTTTCTGCGATCATCAGCACTGCTTTATGAAAAAAGCGGCACCCACCAAAGTCACCCCGCGCTCCAGCTGGTTCATTTGAAACCAGCGTCAACTGATTTCCTGCCTTACCTGTAGATCTCTCCCGATCCAGCCTGACAGTGCGCCCATTGATGGTCACGCCAGGATACAGGAGCGCCCTGAGGAGCCATTCCGTGAACTTCAAAGTCCTGTTTGTACTATTGCTGACCGTCTTATCTGTGGCAGTAGTACCTGGTTTAAAAGGGGATGCACCGGTCATGAAAGTGGATCAGACGACCGGCGAAGTCTGGCGCGGTCGCTTTGATGCTCAGGGGAGACAGCATGGTTACTGTACCCGGCACGATCGCGATGGGAATCTGATTCAGGAAGATGAATTCCAGCATGGCACCTGCGTATTCCGTCGACGATTTGATACGGCTGGCAACCTGACCCTCGAACTCCGTGAGGGAGAAGACTATCACCTGGTTCAGATCTTTCCCCAGGATTAATTGTTGAAGTGGCGACAATGTCGCACACCACAAACAAAAAAACGATGCAGAGCAAACGGGCTGCTCTGCATCGTTGATTTTTTCGTCGAACCGTTCTCAGGGATTACTGCATCTTACGGCAGATGGCTTCTGCCATTTCCTGAGTACCGACGGCGGTCGGATCGTTACGGTCAGGCTTGAGGTCGTAAGTGACGTCTTTGCCTTCTTCGATGACATCGGCAACAGCCTGATCCAGTTTGGCGGCTGCTTCGTGCTCACCCAGGTAGTCCAGCATCATTTTACCGGAGAGAATCAGGGCGACCGGGTTAACCTTGTTCTGGCCTTTGTACTTCGGAGCAGAACCGTGGGTTGCTTCGAAGATGGCAGCTTCGGTACCGATGTTGGAACCGGGAGCGACGCCCAGACCACCGACCAGGCCGGCACAGAGGTCACTCAGAATGTCGCCGTACAAGTTGGAAGTAACGAGCACGTCGTACAGTTCGGGCTTCTGAACCAGCTGCATGCACATGTTGTCGATCAGACGCTCATTGTATTCAATGCTGCCGCCACAATCAGGAACGTTACCAGCCAGCTTAGCATCTGGTTCGACACCTTCTGCCAGGTCTTCCCATTCGAACTTCGCACCATAGGCTTTCGCGACAGCCCGGGTTTCATCGTACCACAGACCATCGGTGAACTTCATGATATTGGCTTTGCAGATCGAAGTGACTGCTTTGCGTTTGTTGTCGACGGCGTATTTGAACGCGTAGTTACAGATATCACGGGTTCCCTGGTAAGACATCGGCTTGATGCTGACGCCGGTTTCATCGGGAGGGGTGTTGATCTTCTTACCGGTCGCGTACTCGTTGATCGTCTTGATCAGGGCAGCCGTCTTTTCTTCTCCCGCCTGGAATTCAACGCCGGCGTAGAGGTCTTCGGTGTTTTCGCGAACGACGACCAGGTCGACGTTGGAATCAGCGAAGTAAGTCCGAACCCCTTTGTAGGTTTTACAGGGACGAATGCAGGCATACAGTCCAAGTTCCTGACGCAGGAAAACGTTGACGCTGCGGAAACCTTTTCCAATCGGTGTGGTGATTGGTGCCTTCAGGGCAATTTTGTTAGCCCGGATCGATTCCATGACCCGATCGGGAACACTGCCCTCGGCTTCAATGACTTCGATTCCACATTCCTGAACATCCCAGTCGATTTTGACTCCTGTCGCATCAACACATTTTCTGGTAGCCTCGGCGATTTCGGGACCAACACCATCGCCCGGGATTAATGTGACTTTATACATCGTTTCCTCTAATACTTCTGACAAAAAGGGAATGTGACCGGGATCTCAATTGCACCAATAACAAGGCGAAGGGCCTCATGACTCTTGAAACCAGAGGCCTGACTGGTTGATACTGATGAAATCATTCACAGATAAGCAGTGACCGTAGCAAATCAGATATCGCTTTTCAACTATACGAGAGAGCCGTCCCCCGGTTTTCAACTCAATCCGAGCACCCCGATGATCCAGCGTTTTCTTCATAATTACCTGCTTCGACACCAGAACCGCGCCAATCAGATCCTGCACCTGATCGGGGTGCCTCTCACATTCGGGGGACTCATTGGATTTGGCATCGCGGGAGAGTGGTATTATGCCTGGTCCGCGTTCGTAGCGGGGTATGTGCTGCAGTTTCTGGGGCATGCCATTGAGCAGAATGACGCCGGCGAACTCATTCTGGTCAAGAAATTACTGGGAATCCCCTACAGGGAGTTCGGTCCACAGACCCAATCTCAACAGAATTTTGACCAACCGTCAAAAAAGTCAAGTTGCAACGATTGAAGCGCCGATACCGAATGTAGTGATTTTATCGCTTGTGCTGTCTGCCTTGCGCTCCCGTGTGTTTGTAACCTGTGGGGCAGACTGTTTCAGGTGGTAGATTCTCCCTGAACGCTACTTCGATTATGAAATATAAGCTGTTTATTTAAAACACTTTA
Source organism: Gimesia chilikensis (assembly GCF_008329715.1). Classification (GTDB taxonomy): domain Bacteria; phylum Planctomycetota; class Planctomycetia; order Planctomycetales; family Planctomycetaceae; genus Gimesia; species Gimesia chilikensis. Next base: position 75,783 of record NZ_VTSR01000012.1, read on the forward strand.
CGACCATAATTGACGTTCATGTCTTTAAGGATGGATACATGAACCTACGCCGGAATTTACGCCTGATTCTCTGTGGATGCATGATGACCACTCAAATAATGGGTTGTCATGGTCTGGGAACCGATACCGATCTGCACTATCTGGGTGACAAAGAGCTTCAATACTATGAAGACGTCGCCACAAAGATTGAATATCCCGCAGTTTACGAAGAAACACCCGAGGAGATTACCTTCTCGGGCAAGCCGCGGACGCTGGTCGATCGCTCCCAGGACCAGATCTGGGACTTGCCTCTGATGGACGCCGTCCACCTGGGTCTCGCGAACAGTGAGGTGATTCGTGTTTCCGGCGCATTGGGAACGAACGGCAACTCGTTGCTGAATAATCCGGACGGAACACCTTCGATTTTCGACCCGGCAATCCAGGAGACCAACGTGCTGCTGGGTGGTGCCCGTGGTGTGGAAGCAGCGTTATCCGCCTTCGATACCACATTTACCGCAAATATGTTGTGGGGTCGTTCCGAACAGGTTCAAAACAGTCCCTTCTTTGGTGGCGTCCCGGGCGGAACTCTGATTCAGGAAACCGGTCAGTTTCAGTCCGGGCTCTCCAAGAACTTCGCCAACGGTGGTCAGTTTGCCATCAATCATAACTGGAATTACACCGGCAGTAATGCCTCCAGCCAGTTGTTCCCCTCGAACTATGCCGGGAACCTCGGGCTGTCATATCGTCAACCTATGCTGGCGGGAGCCGGGGTCGAATACACCCGCATCGCCGGTCCGATCGGAACCAGCTTCTCCGGGATTACCGGGGTGAGCCAGGGGGTCGTGATTGCCCGGATCAACAATGACCAGGCACTCGCTGACTTTGAACGCAACGTGCGAAACCTGATCTCTGATATTGAAGAAAGCTACTGGCAGCTGTACCTGGCTTACCGTCTGTACGATACACAGGTCGTCGCCCGTAACTCTGCCTTACGCAGCTGGCGTGAAGCACATGCCAAGCTGGAAGCCGGTGGTACACGTAACTTCAAGCCGGCTGATGAAGCCCAGGCCAAAGACCGTCTGTTTGAAACACAGGCACTCGTCCAGGCAACCCGCAGTGAGATCTATACTGCAGAAAGCCGTTTCCGTCGACTGGTCGGTCTGCCCGTTAATGATGGTAAAATCATCCGACCTATCGATGATCCCATCGCCGCAGAGTTCTCGCCGGACTGGAGCATGTGTCTCACCGAAGCTCTCGTTCACCGCGTTGAACTTCGCAAACAGAAATGGAATATCAAGAGTCTCGAACTGCAGGCCCTGGCGGCAACCAGCCTGACCAAACCCCGGTTCGACTTCGTTTCCAGTTACCAGGTGAACGGTTTCGGCGATCGTCTGCTGAGTCAGAAGAATACAGATGGTATCACAGGCCAGGGCCTGCACAGTGCCTATGGAACCATGATGGATAATGACCAGGACAGCTGGACCCTCGGTTGGGAATTCAGCATGCCCCTCGGTTTCCGTTCGGCACATGCTCAGGTCGAGAATCTCGAATTCCGGCTGTCGAAAGCCCGGGCGATTCTGCAGGCACAGGAAATGGATGTGAGCCAGGAGCTCGCGATCACCTTCCAGGACCTGACCAAAAACTATGCGACCGCACAGTCCAACTTCAACCGCTGGCGTGCGGCCCGCAGACGTGTGGAACTGTTCGACGCGGAAGTCCAGGCGGGTACCACCACTCTGGATACCCTGCTGCGTGCTCAGTCCAGTCTGGCACAGGCAGAAACCGAATACTACCGTTCGCTGGTGGCTTACAACATCGCGATCAAGAACCTCCACAAGTGGAAGGGAACCTTACTCAAACACAACAACATTCACCTGATGGAAGGCGAATGGAATCCGATCGCCTATCAGCAGGCACTGCGGAAAGCCTGGGCTCGTACCCACGGTATCGAAGCTCACAAACTGCAGCATAAGCCGGCTCCCTTCGTGGCCGATGGTTATGTGGGCGAAGTGGGCGTGATGCCTGCACCGGCTCAGGAAGGAACCTACTCTTCCGAGCAGGAAGGTATGACACCTGAATTCCAGCCTGTTCCGGAACCGGGCATGTCACCTGAATATGCACCACCGGTCACACCTCCTCCGCAGCCTGAGGCACGCATCCAGCTCAACGGGCAGGGCGGCAATAATCCGCTCGCCCCGACCTCGGTCGATCGGGCGGTGAAAGTGGCGCTGGAATCGGATCAACCCCAGAGTGATCTGTATGTGACACCCATTGGTGGAACCCTGGATCAGCTACCTGTTCCACAGGAAGAAATCCCGAGTTCGCAGGCAGAACTGCCGATTGCCAATCCGGAAGACAACCTCGATCTGGAATTTCGGTCTGCCGACAGTTTCTAACAGTAGAACTTTAAACGATTGAGCGGGTCGCATTATTCAGGTCATACCGCTTCCACCGACAAACAGGGAGGGCGTCCCTGTTTTTTATGGTCGTGTTTGATTTTCTGTATCCATTGCGATCAGCGGATGTTAGGTTTGAGCGTCACAAGTGAGTGAAATACCTGCAGCCGCTTAACTTTCATTTGTGAATCGTTGTGTCGATGCCCATCTCCATCGATTGTTGTTTTCCATAGTTGAGGTCTCTACCGTTTCTGGCTCTGACTCAGAGACGTGCTGGAGCTGCAACTCAAGTTTCGGGTTTGAAAACCCGCCACTGACCAGGCCTGTGGAAAAGCATTGAAAAGTTAGTCAATGGTGGCAGGACGAATCCATCGTCTCCTGAAGCTGATTGCGCTGTTACAATCGGGACGAGTTTTTAATTCCGCACAACTTGCCAGCGAATGCGAAGTCAGTCGCAGGACTGTATTCCGTGACCTGAAAACGCTACAGGAATCGGGTATTTATGTGCTCTTCGACGAGGAGAAACAGGGGTATTCACTTCCCTGGAGAACCATCGTTCCTTTCAAGGACCTCACCTTTGAAGAAGCACTGGCCCTGTTCGTGCTGTGCCAGGATCTCGACCAGACCACAGTCGGCCTCCCCTTTGACCAGTTTGCCCGCTCCGCTTCTGCCAAGGTTCTGAACAGTCTGCCCGACGCACTTCGTGAAAACGTCATCGATGCTGCTCAGACCATTTCTGTCTGGGGCACCCCGGTGAATCCAAGTGAGCTCAGTGCCAGTCACCACAAGAACCTGTTTCAGGCTGCCATCTCGCGGAAGAATATCCGCATTCAATACACTGTGCCCGGAGAGAAGAAACCACAGTCCACGATGCTCAGCCCCTATCATATTCTGTACGCCAACCGTCAATGGTACACGGTGGGACGCTCTTCCGTAGACCGCGGGATCAAAGCGTTTCCCGTTCTGAGTATTGTCAAATCCGAAATCCTGGACGAAACCTTCAGTCGCCCCTCCCGCTTCAAACTGGACCGCTACCTGGGCAATTCGTGGGACCCGATTCGAGGAAACGGAAAACGCGTGTCGGTGAAGATTCGCTTTCAGAGTACTCTGGCTCAGAAAGTGTCCCAGATCATGTGGGACCCTTCCCAGGAAATCAGGAAGCTGAAGGGGGGAATGATTGAATTCCGGGCGCGGGTCGACACGCTGGAAGAGCTCGTCGGCTGGGTCCTGAGCTTTGGCGATCAGGCGGAAGTAGTCACCCCGCGGGCATTTCGCGATCTGATTCAGCAGCAGGCCTCCGCGATCGCACAGATTTACAGTAAATAAGGTTTGAAAATCAGCGAACCCGGGGTCAGGAAACAGCGTCATCAGACAAAACAAACCCGATTACTCAGCCCCTGATTCAAAGTGTCAGATTGCGCATGTATACCATTCGCCGGCTTCGCGTCGATTATTCTGCGAAACCTCTTAAAATCCCGGCTGAAACTGCTGACCTGCCCCACCATTGGGTTTACTATTTCGGTTAAGAAACCGTACCCGCAGGCAGGAAATCTCTCGTTTTCCGCTTGAACAGCGCCTGAGACGATGTGTCTCGCTGATCGCATTGAGTATGATATCATCAGGATCGCTGATTTCCCGAAGGGAACGATGCGCAACCGCATCCGCTGGAAGACCTGCCCACCCGGAAACAACCGTCTCTAGTGGAGAGAAACTCTCCAGAGTCATATATCAAGATCGTATTGAAGTGAGGAAAGACAAATCATGTCAGATGGAATTCAATTCGCTGGAAGGACTTCAGTCGAGCAGGTAGAAGAAGGAAACGAACTGGCCCCCAAGTTTGACCAGGACGGTTTGATTCCGGTTGTCACCACCGACTACACCTCAGGTGAATTGCTGATGCATGCCTACATGAATGAGGAAGCACTCAAGAAGACCATTGAACTGGGTGAAGCCGTCTACTGGAGCCGCAGCCGACAGGTGCTCTGGCACAAAGGTGCTACCAGCGGGCTGGTCCAGAAAGTCAAAGAACTGCTGATCGACGACGACCAGGATACGGTCTGGCTGCGTGTCGATGTCATGGGAGGCGGGGCCAGCTGTCACGTTGGTTATCGCTCCTGTTTCTATCGCCGTGTGCCCGTTGGTGAAGAAGGCAAAGAGAAAGGCCTGGCGCTCGAATTTACGGAAACCGAAAAGGTTTTCGATCCGAAAGAGGTTTATGGAGACGCTCCCAATCCAACCAAACTGTAAATCGGTTTTAGTCACGACAGGTGTATTATGAGTCATTTCAGTCGACGTGATTTCCTGGCTGCTTCGCTGGCGGCTGCGGGATCTGCTTATTCGCTCGAAGAGTGGGCTTTTGCCAACCAGAGCGAAACAGCCAACAATCCGAATCTGCACATCGCCCCCTTCCGGTTCGATGTGTCGCCTCCCAAAGGGCATTCCCTCTGTGGTGGCTGGATTAAACCGGTCGTCGGCTACGATGATTCACTGGAAGCCATCGGCTATGTCCTGCTGGGTGCGGGCAAGCCAATTGTGGTCTGCGCGGTCGACTGGACCGGCCTGCTCAACGATGCTCACATCAACTGGCGACAGGCTTTAGCCGAAGCCGCCGGAACGAGCATCGATCGTGTGGCCGTGCAGTGCGTGCACCAGCACAATGCTCCTTTCGCCTGTCTGAACGCCGAACAGATTGTTCTGGAACAGGGAGATCTGCCGCATATCGTCGAGCTGGATTTCTACAACGAATGCCTGGACAAGGGCCGCAAAGCGGTTTCCGCAGCAATTACGAAGGCCGAGCCGGTCACACATATCGCCCACAGCCAGGGCAGAGTCGACAAGGTCGCTTCCAACCGCCGGATCAACCGCGATAAGGACGGCAAGATCATCAGCATGCGGGGTAGCAGCTGTCGGGACGAACGTCTGCGAAGCATGACGGAAGGCACCATCGACCCCTTCCTGAAAACGGTTGCCTTCTACAACAAAGACAAAAAGCTGGTCTCCTGTCACTATTACGCCACGCATCCGATGAGCTATTACGGCGACGGCCGCGTGAGCAGCGACTTTACCGGCATCGCCCGTAAGCAACGTCAGCAGGAAGAACCGGGTTGCACGCACATTTACTTCACCGGCTGTTCCGGAAACATTTCCGCCGGCAAGTACAATGACGGCTCCAAGCCGATGCGAGCTATTCTGGCTCGACGGATTTACGACGGCATCGTCGCTTCCGAAAAAGGGCTCAAACCGGAGCCGGTCGGTAAACTGACCTGGAAAACGCATGACATTTTACCTCCCGTTCGGAGCAGTTTCAGCGTAGAAGAGTTAACGAAGACGATTTCCAACAAAAGCAACAGCGTTGTGAATCGCAATCGCCCTTCCTACATGCTGGCCTGGCTGCAACGGATTGAGAAACAGATCCCGATCACCCTGAGTTCACTGCAGGTCAACGATATCAAAACGCTGCACCTGCCCGCCGAGAGTTTCATTGAATACCAGCTGCGAGCCCAGAAAATCCAGCCGGATGAATTCATCGCCACAGCCGCTTACGGGGACGGGGGACCATGGTACATCCCGGTTGCCGAAGAGTACCCCGCCGGCGGATACGAAGTCAGCGTCGCTTTCTGCGATCCCGGGATCGACGCCATTATGACACAGGGCATGCAGTCCCTGTTAAACAGTTAATCGAATTTCAGAATCGTTCAGCAAACCCCAGTTGAGAGGTTGAGTGAGTCACATGGGTATGACAATTATGCGACGGGTCAAGTTTAACGCCGGACACCGTCTGTTTCGCCACGAAGGAAAGTGCCAGTTCTTTCACGGCCATAATTACATCGCTGATTTTTACGTCACCGGCCCGGAAACGGACGCCGTGGGGCGGATTATCGACTTTGCGCACCTCAAGGCACTGCTGAAAGGCTGGATCGATGAAAACTGGGATCACGGCTTCCTGCTCAACATCGAAGACGAAAACGGTCTGAACGCGATCCGCATGGTCGAACCGACCAAGTACTTCGTACTGCCTTACAATCCGACTGCGGAAAACATGGCCCGCTACCTGCTGGACGAAGTCTGTCCGAATCTGCTCAACGACCTGGGAGTACAGGCCGTCAAAGTCGTGATCTGGGAAACCGAAGAGTCCTGTGCCGAAGCGACTCTGGATCAGAAAGACAAAACGGACGCCGGTCTGCTTGATGCTTTTGAAACCGATTCATTCCCGACCGGGTTTCACTGGTAAGCGACCACACTGAAGACATTGTTCTTCACACGCGCACTAAAAAAGCTCTGGACCAGATCAGTCCAGAGCTTTTTCTTTTGTGTCTTCTCTTCAGCCGCTTAGTCTTCTGCAACGTAAGGCAGCAGACCGATGAAGCGAGCCCGCAGCACAGCGCGACGTACTGCACGCTGGTAGAGAGCTGAAGTGCCTGTCCGACGACGGGGCAGGATGCGTCCTTCGCGATCCAGGAGAGAACGCAGGGTTCTCAGATCCTTGTAATCAACATACACGGGACGTGGAATGTTACCATCCGGGCAGAACCGGCATTTGAGCTTCTTTTTCAGACGAGCTCGTTTTTTCCGACGTTTGACAATCTCTTTGCGGGATAAACCGACTGACATAGTGTTGTTCCTTTTTCATGCGTCGTAAGAACATAGGACACCCGAAAACGGGGCGACGCTGATTTCAGTTTACTGGCAGGGGCCGCGACTCACACGGTGCGGCCATTTCGCTTACCAGCTGGATTTCTTCATGCCGGGGATCAGGCCATCTAAAGCCATGTCCCGCAGTGCGATACGCGAAATCTGGAATTTACGGAAGTTACCACGGGGGCGTCCTGTCAGCTGACAGAGACGACGCATACGGGTGCGGCTGGAGTTACGAGGCAGTTTTGCGAGGCCTTCGTAGTCCCCTTTGGCAATCAGTTCAGCCCGTTTTTCGGCGTACTTCTCGACCAGAGCGTAAATCTTCTTCTGTTTTTCAATCTTTGATTTGGAAGCCATTTATATACCTTCTTCGACAAATTCCAAAATTAGGAACGACAGTTATACTGACTCTCCCGCCAGATCGTCAACTTGCCGGACTGTTTTTGCTCTGAAATGAGCTAAAAAAAGCAATCATTCCGAAATTCTTTACAGCCCCCGGTTGACACACATGTTCATGCGCGCTCTATTTTTTCTCTTTCTGGGGCTGCGGGCGGAAATATTTCATCGATTCGACCACCACCGTGCGGCGGGTCGCGATGCGGACCAGCAAAGAGAGCAGGTAATTGCCCCAGCCGGAAACCATATACTGACGTTTCTTTTCCAGGGCTTTGAGGCCGGTCTTGACCACCTGATCGACGGTCTGATAGCGATGCTTTTTCAGCCAGCCTTCCACGCCGGCCACATCGAAGAACTCGGTCTGCGTCGTTCCGGGGCAGAGTGCAGTCACTGTCACCCCTTTGTCGCGGGCTTCCGCCCAGAGTCCCTCGGTGAAGTGCAGTACGTAACTTTTGCTGGCAGCATAGGCGGACATGTAAGCCACCGGCTGAAACGCGGCGACCGAGGCGATATTGATGATTCCGCCGTGACCTCGTTCCATCATTTCGGGCAGATAGAGATAAGTCAAATCGGTCAATGCGCCCATATTCAGCTGCACCATCTGCATCACCCGTTCCCGGTCGGTCGAGGCGATATCCGAAACCACACTGAAACCGGCGTTGTTGATCAGCAGTTCGATCTGCACGCCACGTGCCTTGATCTCATCGTAGAGTTTCCGGGGTGCCTCCGGTTCGGAAAGGTCCAGCACGACGACTTCTGTTTTGGTTCCATGCCGGGTCAGCAGGTCGGCAGCCAGCTCTTCCAGTTGCTCCTGACGACGAGCCGTCAGTACCAGATGCATTCCCCGTGCGGCCAGCCGGTGCGCAAATTCAAGGCCGATTCCGGATGAAGCACCCGTAATCAGAGCCCATCGATCAGAATATTCGTCTATCACAGCTGACTCTCCAGAAGTATCCTGTTGGAGACTTAGATTTTCCATTTGAAAAGAGGCCGGGAAGAAGTGCTGCCCGCGTCAGGGGGAATCGTAATTGAATTTGTGTCTGGTGAAAACCCCGTAACCACTGTTTATACCCCCGCTTTGATCGATTTTTCGCCGTTTCAAATTGAAGTCAAAGCGGTTTTTTGACCAAATGAGGAGCAAAATGTCATCGATCGAACGACTCAGCCGGGAAGAAGTTCGCAGCGTCGACCAGCGTACGATTGAAGAATTCGGGCTCCCCGGAATTGCCCTGATGGAGAATGCCGGCCGCGGCGTGTTCGAGTTACTCGTCTCACTCAAAGCCCAGGGTCCCATCAAAATCTGTGCGGGTAAGGGGAATAACGGCGGGGATGGCTTCGTCATCGCCCGTCATCTGGACAACGCCGGCATCCCCGTCGAAGTCTATTTGCTCACCGATCCCGAACAGCTCACCGGCGACGCCGCCACGAATTACCAGGTCGCTTCGCGGATGGGAATCTCGATTCAAGCCGACCCCGATCTGCAGGATCCGGAACGATTTCGTGCGTTCCTCGATTCAGCCGAGTGGATCGTCGACGCTCTGTTGGGGACCGGCGTGCAGGGAGAGGTGCGCGAACCTTTCGCCAGCGCCATCCGGATGATGAATGCAGCACCCGCCAACATCCTGGCCATCGATCTTCCCTCAGGCCTCGACTGTGACACGGGACAACCTTTGGGAGAATGCATCGTCGCTTCGCAAACGGCGACCATGGTGGCAGAAAAGCTGGGTTTCGCGGAACCGAAGTCGCAGCAATATACGGGCACCGTACACGTGCTGGGGATCGGTGCACCGCGACAGATCATCACGGAACTCCTGCAAAAACAGTAGTTTCTGTCTGCTCAGCGGCTCTCACTTCCCAGCTGTCATCAGCCGGCAAAATGGAAAAAACAGCCGATTCACAAAAACGGGGGTTCTCAAATCCGCCGTAAACCCGATATATTATAGTTTGCCCGATAACCCGAGTGAGTGGGCCTGTTTGACTGACCGTTGACTACTGCTACCGGTACCTGCGTCAAAACGCAGGGATGAGATTTAGGTCCATGGACAAAAACTTCTGGTTTCTCAAGAACTGTGACCTCTTCGAACGACTGAGCGAGGATCAAATCGCCCAGGTCGAACGGAATGCGTCCGTCAAACAGTTCGCGCGGGGAAACATGGTTTATCTCCCGACCGAAACCAGCGACTCGGTCTACCTGCTGCTCAACGGCAGAATCAAGCTCTACCACATCACGGGAGAAGGCAAACAGGCTCTGCTGGCACTGATCGAGCCGGGCGAGCTGTTTGGGGAACTGGCGATCCTCGGCGGCGGCGAACGTGAAGAATATGCCGAAGCCATGCTGAAATCGACCATTCTCCGCATTCCCGGAGTCGTGATTCAGGATCTGATGCACCAGCATCCCGAAGTCTCTCTGGGTGTGACCAAGCTGATGGGTCTCCGACGACAACGGGTGGAACAGCGGCTCAAATCCCTGCTGTTTCGTTCCAACCGCGACCGGCTAACGCATCTCTTGCTGGAACTGGCAGAAAAATACGGCCGGTTTACCCCCGAAGGCGTTCTGATCAATATCAAACTCTCGCACCAGGAACTGGCGAGTATTATCGGCAGCACACGTGAAACCGTGACTGTCCTGCTGGGCGAACTGCAGGACGAACGCAGTATCGATATCCAGAAACGACACATCATCCTCAGAAAGGCCCGCTATCTGGCTCATTCGATTGATTTCAAACTCAACCCCGCCTTCCAGTCCAAACCGGATCAGTCGGGAGAATTTGTCTTAAGAGGAGCGGAAGCCTGAACTTAGATTGTCCATCCCCAGATAAGCTCAGCAGAAATGTGCAGGAAGTGTAAGCTATCTCACAGATCACACCAGAGCAGACTACGATAATGAACACAGGGTATCACCCCGCTCGAGAACTGGTACAAATCCTACTGTGACAGTAGGAGGTTTAAAAAATGAATACACAACTTACATCCGAAACTGAATCAGAATCTGAATGGAAGGCCTGTGCGCCGGGCGACCTGGAACAATTTGTCACCGTGATGAAGAAGCGGCGTAAAGTCAGCCACATGATCACCGGGGCCGAGATCCTCACCGCCTGTCTGGCCGTAGGGCTGGTCGGCTTTTTTGGTCTGAATTCGTTCTCAGGCTCTGCAGAACCGCCAACCGAACAGGTCGCGAAGAAGGTAGGCAAGAAGTGCCCGGGTGGACTGTACTGTGATGAAGCGCTGAACCATGCGGAAGCGTTCGTCGCTCACAAGCTCGACGCCGAAACAACCAGTAAAATGAAGGAACATCTGGCCCATTGTCCCGGCTGCCAGAAAAAGGTTGATCAACTTCGCATAAACATGCACAATAACGCCACTGCCCACATAGGTCCGCTACAGGAAGAGTCCGAGTGGGATGCGTTTGTCTTGACCTTAAATCAGTAACCGACTGATATCTCCGGTTCCCTGAAAGGATTGAGGGAATGTCCCAGGAAGAAGAAACCCCTGCCGACGACGATCGGCTCTCCAGCGAAGATGACTTTCTGGCTGCCTTTTCGTCATCAGGTCAGGTCGATGAAGAAATCGACGCCGACTACGAACGGACGCTCGAAGCGCTGGAAGCCGTCGAACGGGATCTGGAACTCCCCGAAGAACCTGAGACAGACGAGCCTGCCGCAGCGGCTGCCGTCAAAACCAGCTCCCAGACCGCCACCAAACGGGAAACCCGGATTCCTCCGCGTGCTATCATCGAAGCTGCGCTGTTTGTCGGCGGCAAGCCACTGACCACGAAGAAACTCTGCTCGCTGCTCAACGACGAGTACTCGACGTCTTACGTCGACGATCTGCTCGACGACCTGAACCGCCAGTACAACGACGAGGCCCGCCCGTACGAAATCCGCATGGAGGAGGGGGGCTATCGCCTGATTCTCCGTCACGACTTCGAACGCATCCGCAACCGCGTGTATGGTTTCGGCCCGAAAGAGGTCAAGCTGACCCAGGACGCGCTGGAAGTCCTCGCGCTGGTCGCTTATCGCCAGCCGATCACCAAGGACGAGATTATCGCCGCCGGTAAAGACAAGGCGGCCGGCATCCTGCGACAGTTGATCCGTCGCGAACTGATCGCCATTGAGCGCAACGAAGACAAGAAAGCCGAAGTCAAATACATCACGACCAGCCGCTTCCTGCAGGTCTTCGGCCTGGGAAACATCGAAGAACTGCCTTACAGTGAATCGCTGAATCACAAATAGTTCCGGCGCTGCAAACAGTCAGAGTACAGAGAGAACTATTATGGACTCTCATTCATAGGGGCAGTCTTCTGCGGACGATTCCTTCGAAACAGATAGAGAAGCATGACACTTACAAGCAGAATGCCCAGTAGTATTTTCGATACGGCATTTGATTGAAGCTGCTTCTCATCTGGTATCCGTGGCTTCTCCGGACTTTTCACTGGTGCTGCCGGATTTACTTTCATGATCGCCTGCGCCCATTCCAGTGAAGCCTCCCGGTTCCAGGCCAGTTCATCATGTGGCGCGTAACAGTAAAGGTAAATCACCTTCCCGGCCGGATTCAGAAACGTGGTCGTGCACGACTGAAACTCCGTTCGGCTCCGAACGCCGTCAGACACGGTCCCTTCAAAAAGCATTGAGAAGGAAAAGATGTTCGACGAAGCATGGTGCTCTTTGAAGGGGATAAACTGAGAGAACTTCAGATCCAGGTCTGATCCCGTCTCCTGTTTGACCTGCTCTACAATCCGATCATAAAATTTCGGATCGCGGGAACGGAAATCCTCTATCACAGGATCGTTATTCGCGCGCGTGTTCTCCTGAATTTCCTGAAACCCATCATCTCCCGTAATCGGTTGGGCCATGTTTTTCATCACACGCAGAAAAAATTTACGTCGAATTTCCGGCGACTCACCGGCCCGGGATGCAGCGGCATCTTCTTTTGTAATGTAAAACCCCAGCTGTTCAAATTTGGGATCTGCTTTAGCCAGCATTTCCGCCATCTGGTAAACACGCGGCAAATCCGGAGTCACGCGTACAAACCCGGCGGGCGGAGGAACTTCTATCTCAGTTTCCCATACCTTGAACTTCTCGGCATAAACGCTTGAACTGAGACAAACTAATATCAACAGGATTTCACGCAACCGTTTCATTTCTATCCTCTGAGGAAGCCACGTGCTTCCGCCTTCGTTTTACGATGATGGCGAGCACCGCCATCACAGCCAGGGTCACCAGTGTTGCAATCGGAATCAGGTTTTCGCGTCTGTTATCCGGGAGGCGATCCGGGAACGGAGACGGCTCGGGATTCTGAGCCAGGATCGCCTTTGCCCAGGCGCGGGAGGTGGTGCGCGTCCATTCCAGATCCTTGTAAGGCGCGATGGCCCCCAGGGCGATCAGCTTTCCCTTCACGTTCTGGAAAGTGAGCGTATTGACATTCGCATCCTGGACCTCATCTGCGCCCTCGACCTGCACCCCATAGGACACATACTTCGAGCTGGATAATTCATTGATCGATTCATAATGCGGTTCGAGGGCGACCGTATCTGAAATCTGAAACGCGACATTTAGATCCAACTCACGGCTGAGATCACGACTCAGATTGTCGCGGGTCTGCTTCAGCTTCTCGGCCAGCATGTCCCGGTATTCCTGGTTCCTCTCTTTTGTCGTCAGCTTGAACATCGCGAAATCGGAAGCACTGTAAGAACGTTGTTTGGATTTCTCCGGGATCTGCAGAATCAGGTACCGCGCAGGTTCGACTGGTTCTCCCTGGCGCAGTTGAGCAGCCAGCGCTTCGGTCAGATAGAAATACACGTCCATCCCCTGCCGTTTCGTTTCAGCCATAATCTGATCGAAGGGGAACAGCTCCTTGATCTCCGGAGTCACATTCACAAAACCGGCAGGCTGTGGAATCTCCAGGCGGCTTGTCCCCAGCTGAAAAGATTCTGCCTGTAAAAAGTTTCCGCAGCACAGGATCAGTGCCAGCCAGCAGAAAGATGCGTGCTTCATAGAGTGCCTTCAGTCGGTCTTGATCCGGTTCTTTTTCACGAAGATCGCCAGAGCCACCAGCACAGCGGCTCCGATGAGAATCCATTTGGCGATTTTGTCTCCCTGATCAGGCTTCAGCGGATCAAAGTTTGAAGGATAGGAAGACGCGACAGGCGGCTTGTCGTTGGCAGCGATGATTGCTTTCGTCCAGTCACGGGAAGCGGTGCGGGTCCATTCCAGATCATCCTGGGGTGCGTAACAAAACAGAAACAGCAGCTTGCCCTCCACGTTCATCACGGTCGCGGTCGCTGCTGAGATCTCCTCTACTGGTTCCGCTTCCTCTACTGCCCCTTCTTCCGGTGGCAGATAGATTGTGAGAAACATCGAGACGGCCAGCGCATGCGAGGATTCGAAATGAGGCTCAAACGGAACCAGCTGAGAAACTTCGATTGCGGTCGCCAGGTCGAACTGCTCCTGAATGCCGGTATTGAGCCGCTCGTAAATTTGGGGATCCTTGGCTTTGATCTCCTGAATGATCTGCCGGTATTCGCGCTTGGTCGCTTTTTTCAATTCCAGAAAATTGACGAGACCGACGACCTTGTCTTTGAGTTTTCGATTGGCCTTCAGAATGAATGTCCGTTTGAGTTCAGGCAGCTCCCCCTGCAGGGCAGCCGGTGCTTCCGCTGCGGAGATATAATAGGCCACGTTTTCATTCAAAAGGTCGGCAGAGTCCACCATCTGGCTGTAATGGTAAACTTCTTCCATCGCGGGAGTCACCAATACGAAGTCTTCTGGTGCGGGTATCTCCAGAGTCTTCCCGCCGACCTCAAACTCATCTGCAATAACGGTTCCCAGCAAACACATCACTGCAAACAAGCTCAGCAGCACAAAATTCATTCCGCATCCCTTCAATCAGACCTGATACACAATTGAACAGACATCATGTCACATCGCAGGGGGCAACCGCAAGCAGTAACCGACCAAAACAGGGAGATCGTCGCTGATTCAAGAGCAACGTTGGTCAGCCGCATCGTTACATCAGCAGCAGGGCACCAACGAAAATGGCTACCGCCAGTAGAAGCACCACCAACAGGACCGTGTGATAGACTCGAGGCGAAAGATTACCCGGATCGTTGTCAGCCGTGATCCTGCCTCCACTGATCTGCAGCAACCAGTCAGGCAGCTGACCATAGATCGTATACAGCGTGCCGAGAAGCATCCCCAGGACCAGCAACAGTTGCAGTTTGAGATCACCCCCACCACGGTTCAGCGTCCAGCCGAGCAGGGACGCTAACAAAATCACCAGCAGCCCGGCTGCGATCTGTCTGGATGTCATTGAGAGCGATTACTCCGAGTGTGTCTGACGCGTAATCCAGAGCATCGCGCCAGACCAGAGTGCAATCCCCAGCCAGGCGAGCGTTCCCAATCCCATTGACCGAAACATGGCAGCGCGTCCGGCCATGCCCCCTGGATTGCGTGGCATGTAGAGCTCGGCCACAACCAGGCTGACGACTCCGAGCAGGGCACACAGGGAAAAGACGACCAGAAACACACAGTATTGTTTACGTGAAATGGGAAACGATTTCATCAGAGGACCTCAGGCTTGCCAGAGAATCTAAACTTATTGAATATATCATCAGGTTATATTATGTCGGGCTGTTGTTTCTGGAATCAAGTTTTTTCTGCGAAAGGAAATCATACTCACCCGTTGCATTCGTCGGTAACGTGCATTCAGCGATCACTTTCTCGGGTTCACAGTTCTCCGCAACAGACAGTCTAAGTATTCAGGTCGATGCAGGACTCGCATGCGGTTCAAATTTGACAATTCTGACCTGTGCGTGACTGTCGATCTTCGCCAGGGCATGTTGCATGACGCCGAGCGACCAGTCTTTGCCCCGATTTCCGGACCCTGAACCGATGAGGGGAAAGGCGACGCTCTGGAATTCATGTTCGTCTACCAGCTTCATCGCGTTGATGACGGACTGCGTGACCGAGTACTCGGTCGCGAACCAGAGCAGGTTGATTCCGGCGACGTGGATGATACCGCGATAAGGCAATCGTCCCGCGGACGTCAGCCGGGCTTCTCCCAGGGGAATCGCGCCCTGTTTCGCGACCTCTTTAAACGGCGTCGTTCCTCCCTGTTTCTTGATCGCCCCCGATACGCCTTGAGGTAACAACAACCACCAGGGAATCACGTTGCGGTTCCAGCTGTTGACGATCACTTCCACAGGTTGCTCAAGAATATTCCCGCTGACAATTTCCACATTCATCGATTCGACCAGCTCCAAAGGTGTCTGTTATAAGAGGGGATAGCCTCTCCCTCCTGTCAATCAGACACACTCAGGCTCATTTTTTGTGCCTGTTTCCTGATTAATTCCCCGAACCTGGTCACGCCAGGGAAGTGATCTGCGCGCATTGTCGCCGGGCTCACGTCATGCCGGGCAACTGCAGACGTCAGCCGGTAACCGAGCAGGTAGTCGAGGCGTTCCAGATCCGCGCGCCAGTAACCGGCCCCCGGCTTCGTCCCCCGCAGCGTGCGCGAGCCGTCGACATCGGTGATTTGCAGTTCGTCCTCGAACTCAATCAGTGACCTCACGGCTTCTTCGTCTGCGAAGACGAGGCCCGTCAGTCCGGTCTCCTGAAACGCGATCCGCGTATCACCGGCGAGGGGCAGCAGTAGATCGCGTCCGCTATAGCTGAGTGTTTTCATTTTCTATCTGTATTTTTTCGAATGGCCAGTGACAAAGCGATCATGAAACGTCTGCACGGTCGTTCGCAATCGGTTATCCAGCAGCGGTAAAACCTGATTCAGAATCTCCTCGGGCACGCCGCCATAAAAGGGTTGGGCGATCGCCCCGGCGATACAGGCCATGGTATCAGCATCGCCGCCCAGTGAGATCGCATTGCGGATAGCCGATTCGAAATCGGACGACTCCAGAAAGGCGATGATCGATTCCGGGACCGAGCCCTGGCAGGAGACATCGAATACATAATGGGGGCGGATCTCTTCCAGCGTTCTCTGCAGATCGTACTGAAATTCATGCTCGACAAAGTCCTGAATCTCTGCTTTCGTTTTTCCCGTACGTGCCAGAAAGACGCAAGCTGCTGTAGCCTGGGCACCATAAATTCCCTGCTGATGGTTGTAGGTCACCTCGGCTGACTTTTTTGCCAGGTAGAGACAGTCGGCCATTGTTTCTGCAGCATAAGCCACCGGGCTGACCCGCATGGCAGAACCGTTCCCCCAGCTCTGGTAGGGCATGCGCTGTCGCAACTGAGCCCAGGTCAGAAACGTGTGTCCGTAGCCGGCATCAGGATAGAGTCTGACATACCGCTGCAGCGTGCTGACCAGATCCGAGTCATGTAACAGCCAGTCCGCAACCGCGGCTGTGAGCACTGTATCGTCGGTGAATGTCGACTCTTCGCGAAACAGATAGAACTGTGTCGACTTCGTTGGCACATGCTCGAAGTAAGAACCGATCACATCACCGGCAATAGCGCCCCACATTACGGAAGCCTCACTGCGACAGGGCAATGGAATTTGTTTTTCATCTCAAGACAGATCATAGAATCCTCTCGATTTAAATGACAACCGGCAGCCCTCACAACAGCAGCTCTCCAGTGAGCCAGCGTTCCAGATACTTCGACAGTGAGGGGGCACAACAGGTTCGACTGTCTTCTTCGTGGGTCCATACAAATACATCAGGGCGACGGACGGCTCCGGCCTGAATCGGAAAAGCGAACTGATCTCCATTCCCGGCGTCGGCAAAGAACAGCAGGTGATCGAAGGGCATATACAGTTCGGGAAAGTCCGGATTCTCACGAAAGGCCTGGTTTTCCTGAACGATGCGTTCCAGCTGCCAGATCAGCCCCAGACCGTATTCGCCCTCGACGCCATTCGATTCCAATAACAGGCTTGCCAGGTCTTCAGGCAGTGCGACGCCCAGTTCAGCTTCCGCCTGCTGAATCTCGTGCCGTTTGACACCGGGAAAGAATTCTGCAGCGCTACATAACTTCAGAATCTGTTCTTTCCATGACATGCAACGGTCCTCTCGATCAAAGAACTGAAGACTCTCTGAATAGATACTTCAGGGTATCGACTGTGAAACCGAAGCTCAAGAATTTCTTCAGCAGGGTGGCACCGAATGCAATTGGGTGTTGGCGGAGACAACAAGAGGTTGCAGTGTGAATGTTGCCTGTTGAGCAGATTTACTTCACTCCATTTGGAGTAGATAGGAACAATGACTCCGGGTTGAAAGCGTGAACTGTGATTTCCTGCTCGCTGCGCTCGGCCCGAATGGCATTCGGCCACCCTTTGTTAACTGTTCCCTTGGGAATATGAATCCAATTGGTCGTCACCAGGCGGGCAGACACATGGGTCTGCCCCTACTTTTCATCTCGACTCTTTACTCAGACGCCAAAGACTTCTTCGAGGGCGGAGCGCATCACCCGGGGATCGGGGTCTACGCCGGTCCAGAGCTGGAAACCGATCACGCCCTGGTTAACGAGCATGCCCAGTCCGTCGAGGGTGGTGCAGCCGGCTTTCGCGGCTTCGCGGAGCAGGTGGGTCTCGGGAGGATTAGGAATCACGTCCGAGACAATCATGTTCGATTTGAGAGAAGCGAAGTCGAGCGGGAAGACGGCGTCGACATCGGGAAAGAGACCGATCGAAGTGGCGTTGATGACAACGTCCACATCGTCCGCGAGGGTATAGTTGCCATCCCATTTCGTGAACGTGGTGGGAACGCGGGTCTTTTCCTGCAGCAGCTGCGCGAGCGCTTCGCCACGCTCGGTACTGCGGTTGACGATCGTGATTTCGGCTGCTCCTGCGAGGGCGGTTTCCACGCCGATCGCGCGGGCCGCGCCGCCGGCACCAAACATCACGATCTTTTTACCGGCCGGGTCAGTCACTTCTTTTAACGACTGCACGAAACCTTTGCCGTCGGTGTTCTCGCCCAGTAGCTGATCGTCTTTGCGGACGATGCAGTTCACGGCCCCCATCATCGCGGCGGCATCGCTGATACCATCGAGGTACTGGATG
This sequence comes from Gimesia chilikensis, assembly GCF_008329715.1. Lineage (GTDB taxonomy): Bacteria > Planctomycetota > Planctomycetia > Planctomycetales > Planctomycetaceae > Gimesia > Gimesia chilikensis. The sequence continues at coordinate 94,199 of NZ_VTSR01000012.1, forward strand.
ACTTCGACTTTATGTGGGATCGTCAGATTCGCGCCGCGGAAGCCCATCGCCCGTAGACCGCCGACGGCCTGGGCCAGTTTTTCGGGAGCCACTTCAATTGTCAGGTACCGCCATTCCAGACCACAGGCATTGTAAGCTGCTTCCATCATGCACTGCGTGGGGTTCTCTGCGACCGGTTGTCCGAACACACACGTCAGTTCCTGTTTGAAGTTGAGCGGCTGATTCATGTCGTGCTTTCTCCCTGTGGGGTCTGTTGGTCGCGAAGAAAAGGGGCTCCGTTCAGGCTGCGGATTCGTGCCAACCCAGGGCATCAAAGATCCGCTTGCAGGCCTGCGAACGGTTCAACACGTAGAAGTGCATGCCCGGAACACCCGCATCGATTAACTCCTGGCACTGTGTGATGGCGTATTCCACGCCGATCTCAAACTGGGCCTCCAGGTCATCCTGAGCGGCTTCGAGCCGGTCCACGAGCTCGGCAGGGAACTCGGAACTGCACATCGACATGATCCGCTGGATCCGCCGGTATTCGGTAATCGGCATGATGCCGGGGATGATTGGACGGTCAATGCCTGCCTGGGCACAACGTTCCTGGAAACGATAGAAGTGCTGGTTGTTGAAGAAGAGCTGGGTGTAGATCGCATCCGCGCCTGCATCCACTTTACGTTTGAGGTTTTCCAGGTCAGCCTGCGGAGTCAGTGCCTCGGGGTGCACTTCGGGGTAGCCGGCGACACCGATGCCCATCTCGGGGAAATTCTCACGAATGAGGGTGACGAGTTCGCTGGCATACTTCAGACCACCGTCTGCGGGAATGAAAGTTTCTTCCCCCTTGGGTGGATCCCCACGGAGTGCCATGATGTTACCGATGCCTGCCTCGCTGGCTTCCTTCAGCCAGTCAACCAGCTGCTCCCGCGTGGAACCGACACAGGTGAAGTGGGCCGTCGCGGTCGAGTGCAGGTCTTTCTGAATGGTATCGCAGAGTTCGATGGTTCGCTTGCTGGTAGATCCGCCCGCGCCATAAGTACAGGAGACGAAAGCAGGTTTGTAACGAACCAGTTCCTCCAGTGTACGAAACAACTCTGCATCGCCACTTTCACTTTTGGGAGGGAAAATTTCTACAGAGAGACCGAAGGTTCCCGAACGATAAATTTCGCTGATTCGCATTATCTTTTCTTGTCTCGAAGGGGTGAGGCGAACTCGGTACGAGTTTATACCACGAAGTTACGACTCGCGTAGTGTATAAATTATGGGTTTTGCCGGTCAACAAATCTGCATTTTCTATTGCCAGTCCGGCTGGATTTACCTATCTTGCAATCAACGCAGAGACCATTCTACCTGACTATTTGCCAACTCCTGAAACAGCGGCCTGAAAGGCAGACTGTGATCGCAATCTGAGATGGGAGCGAGAGGCACTCAACCAGAGGTGGCCCGTTTCTGAGCAGGGTCGCGTCTCTGGCCGAAATCGATGAAACCCGCTGAGATTCATCGTCAATTAATTGGTCTGCTTAAGTAAAGCAACTATAATAACATGATTCAAGTCGGTTTCCGCTTGAAGATGAATCAAATTTCCCCTTTTCCAACTGAATCAACAAGGATTGAGAATGTCCACCGAAACCAACCCGTTGCCGTATAAAGTGAAGGATTACAGCGAAGAAGAATTCCAGAAACTCGCTGCCTGGGGTCGCAAGGAAATCGAGCTGGCAGAAACGGAAATGCCAGGTTTGATGGCACTGCGGGAAAAGTACGGAAAAGATCAGCCTCTGAAAGGAGCCCGGATCGCCGGCTGTCTGCACATGACCATTCAGACCGCTGTGCTGATCGAAACTCTGACCGCACTGGGCGCTGAAGTCCGCTGGTCCAGCTGTAACATTTTCTCCACACAGGATCACGCTGCTGCAGCGATCGCTGCCACCGGTGTTCCCGTCTTCGCCTGGAAAGGGATGAACGAAGAGGAATTCGACTGGTGTATCGAGCAGACCCTTTTCTGGCCGGACGGCGAAGGTCTGAACATGATCCTCGACGACGGCGGCGACCTGACCGTGATGGTTCACGAGAAGTACCCCGAACTGCTGAAGAACATCAAAGGTCTGACCGAAGAGACCACCACCGGCGTACACCGCCTGCACCAGATGTTCGAGCAGGGCAAACTGGGTGTTCCCGCCATCAACGTCAATGACTCTGTCACCAAGAGCAAGTTCGACAACCTCTACGGTTGCCGGGAATCGCTGGCTGACGGTATCAAACGGGCTACCGACATCATGATCGCCGGCAAGGTCGTTGTTGTCTGTGGTTACGGTGATGTGGGTAAAGGCTGTGCCGACGCGATGAAAGGCCTGGGCGCCCGCGTGCTGATCACCGAAATCGATCCGATCTGTGCTCTGCAGGCTGCCATGGAAGGTTACGAAGTTACCACCATGGAAGATGCAGCCAGCCGCGGCGACATCTTTGTGACCTCCACCGGCTGCTGCGACGTCATCCGGGGCGATCACATGGACCAGATGAAGAACGAAGCCATCGTCTGCAACATCGGTCACTTCGATTCTGAAATTCAGGTCGCCTACCTGAAGAACCGCAGCGATATCGAGCAGATCGAAATTAAGCCACAGGTCGACAAGTTCGTCTACCCCGACGGCAAAGCGATCATCGTGCTGGCCGAAGGTCGTCTGGTCAACCTGGGTTGTGCCACCGGCCACCCCTCGTTCGTGATGTCCAACAGCTTCACTAACCAGGTGATCGGCCAGATCGAACTCTGGAACAACGAAGACCAGTACGAAATCGGCGTCTACATGCTGCCTAAGCAGCTGGACGAAGAAGTTGCCCGTCTGCACCTGGAGAAACTGGGCGTGAAACTGTCCAAACTCACAGACGCACAGGCTGAATATCTTGGTATTCCAGTAGAAGGCCCTTACAAGCCGGACTACTACCGCTACTAAGAGTTACACGGCTTTAATTGAATCAGGACCTCCGAATCGCTGCGACAGAGATTCGGAGGTCTTTTTATGCGCCGCATCAAAGTCTGATTGTCACATCAGAAGCCAGTTTCTATAATCCGGGAACGGTCTGGCGTTGAGGGATCACTGCCGGACCGTTCCGCTTTCATTCCTGAGACGGGATGTGCTCTGCATGCTGTTTTTTCGATTACACCAATAGAGAAAGATTCTCCCATGACACAAGCCTCATCGCGCCGTGACTTTCTAAAACAGACCGCCGCCTTTTCGACAGGACTGGCCGTCTCCGGCTGGGCCGGTTCCCTGCTGGCCAACACCGCATTGAACCAGCCTCTGTTTAAGATCTCCCTGGCTCAATGGTCGCTGCACCGGGCTCTGCGGGGGGGCAAACTGGACAACCTCGATTTTGCCAAAGTCACCAAAGAAGAGTTCGGTATCAATGCGGTCGAGTACGTGAACCAGTTCTTCAAAGATAAAGCAGAAGACAAGAAATACCTGGCGGAAATGAACAAGCGGGCCGCCGACGTGGGCGTTAAGAACGTGCTGATCATGATCGACGGGGAAGGTGCACTCGGTGATCCCGATGCCAAAAAACGGACCCAGGCGATTGAGAATCACCACAAGTGGGTCACTGCTGCCAAGACTCTGGGCTGTCACTCCATCCGTGTGAATGCCCGCAGCAATGGCAGCTACGAAGAACAGCAGAAGCTGGCCGCCGATGGCCTGCGTCGTCTGACGGAATTCGCCAAAAAGTACGACATCAACGTTCTGGTGGAAAACCACGGCGGATTGTCATCCAACGGTGCCTGGCTGGCCGGTGTGATGAAGATGGTCAACATGCCCGAATGTGGCACGTTGCCCGACTTCGGCAACTTCGTACTCGATCGTAAAACCGGCGAGCAGTACGATCGCTATAAAGGCGTTAAAGAACTGATGCCTTATGCCAAAGCCGTCAGTGCCAAAACACACGACTTTGATAAAGATGGCAACGAGATCAACACCGACTATGTGAAGATGATGCAGATCGTTCTGGACGCCGGCTATCACGGATACGTGGGCATCGAGTATGAAGGCAAGAAACTCGATGAGTACGCGGGCATCAAAGCCAGCAAGAAGCTGCTGCTCAAAGTTCGCGAAGAGCTGACTCCCGAGGAAACTGCTGATCCCTGCTGTGGGCAGGAAGGGTACTATGTACCGCAGCGTCGTCGCATGTTCCGTCGGCGTCTGTTCCGCAGATAAGCGGAATCCGGACAGTCTGTCTACATAAAAAAACGCCCCAGTGTCCTGATGACAGCTGGGGCGTTTTCGATTTCGTGATGACTACGATGCGCGGTGAACTTTGGAGACATCGCGGTCGGAGAGAATCTCGCGTGCGACATCGGTGACAAAGTTGTCTGCGCCCAGCCATTTTTCCTTCTTCGGTGCGGGAGCACCCACGTTCATACCGACGCCCGGTTTCCAGAGGGCAGGGAGGGTATGCTTAATGGCTGACATGTAAGTCGTAAATACCGGGTACTTCGTATCGGGATTGTCCTGCTGATAGTTGTCCATTTTTTCAACCAGCTTGTTGTGGGCAATCTTGGGATGCCGGTGATGCGGCCCGTGAACGAAGATGTCAAAGTTAATGTAAGTGCAGATCCGGGTGATCAGACCATTGCCGATCACGGTCCGGGTGCCTAGCAGCGGATCGTAGCTCTTCATTCCCAGGTGCTCGGTGAATTTGCGGAAGGTCTGAATCACACTGGCCACCCAGTGAGGAATGACCCAGGCTACGATGAACGGACGCCAGAGCGAGAACCAGGCAATGGTTCCCAGGACGGCAGCCCAGAACACAGCCATCGCCGCGTATTCCAGACGCATGGTGCGAATGACTTTAGGGTTTTTCACCGGAGTATTTTTGCTGAAACAGAGCCGACTGTAGACGAAAGGTGACGTGAAGAACCCAAAGGGGAATTCCAGCCAGCAGAAGATGCGTCGGAATGTAAGTGAAGTTGTAGGATCGGAATACGGCCATAATTCCCAGTCACCGGGCTTATTCAGATAAGCGTGATGACGGATATGGGCTTCCCGATAAGCGGTATATGAGACCAACAGTCCGGTGCCGATCGCGCGACCCAGCCAGACGCTGACCCAGGTTTTACCACAGATTCCCTGGTGAGATGTTTCATGGAAACAGCTCGACCAGCAGAACATGCTGTAGGCAGCAATGATCGTCCAGCCGACCTGGAAGTACCAGGCAGGGGAGGGCCATTGGAATGCCAGCGCCATGATCGCGATGGATCCGAACAGTGAGTGTGAAAAACGGGGAGTTGTCGATTTTGTTTCGAGATCTTCGATCTCTTTAGCAGTGAAAAGAGTCACTGACATCGCACGTACCTCCTGGTTGTGCTCAGACTTTCAAAACGGTTCGTTTAAATACGTATCGGAAAGTTGAGCTTGTGCCACATCAGGTGAGTTGCAACTTTTAGACCAGATAATCAGGAGCTGCAGCAGTTTTTACCCAGCCTGCTTATCTTTCCGACACATTAAGGATATGTCGCGAAAGAACGTGTTGCATAAAAGAATCACCAGACAAATGGCACAACCTGGATAACATTGATAAATTGTATCGATTAGATAATTTATATCAGTTACCCCAGGCGCTGACCAGAAAAATTTTGCAAATCGGACCAGAAATGTATTCCGGCGTTCACTTCTTTTTCTGTTCTGGCAGGTAGAGGTAGGTCTTGGGGAAGAGTTTTTGTGTCATCAGTACAGTTTTAGACTGACCGCCATTCCAGATATCCCACTTAGGATCGGCATAGCGGGCGAAAAACTGATCGAGCTGCTGTTTCAACGCGTCTTTTTTCTGCTTGTACTGGACGTCATCGATCAGGTTATTATGTTCTTTGGGATCCTGGGTCAGGTGATAGAGTTCGTTGGGTGATTCGTGATATCGTTCGATGAGCTTCCACTCTGGTGTCCGAACGGCCCGCACGTTTTCGAATTCATAGAAGACTCCTTCCTTCCAGGGAATCTGTTTCCCCTTGAGTACGGGTGCAAAATTGCGTCCGGGGCGGGCTGGCTTGGCCGGAATTTTATCCGCGAGACCGAGGTAGTTGAGCAGAGTCGGATATACATCGTAATTGGCGACCATCATCTTCTGCCGGGCTCCCTCCACGATCTGTCCAGGCTGAGAGAAGATCAGCGGAATCGTCAGCGTCCAGTCAAAGGCCGTTAAGGGGCGGGTATGATCGCCCATGCCCCAGTAGCCACTATGGCCGCCGGAAAGCCCCTGGTCGGCTGTGAAAATAACCAGCGTATTTTCACGGAGACCAAGCTCTTTGAGTGTCTGCATGATTTGCCCGACACCATCATCCACGCCTGAGACTTCCGCGGCATATTTACGAATGATGCCAAGGTCTCCGATCCAGTCTCCGTAGTTGAAGTTCCAGGGCTGCGCTTTTTCACGCGGGAAGGAGGGGAAGGTCAGCTGTTCGTATTCTTCCTTGAAGCGGTTTTTAATCGGCTCTTTCATCGCGGAACCCAGTCCATAGGGGCCGTTGTACGCCAGGAACAGGAAGAAAGGTTTATCCTGATTCTGTTTGATGAACTTGATGCCGTGCTGCGTCCAGAGATCGGTCAGGTAGGTCGGTTCTTTGTGAATCTTCTCGTCTTCGATCACTTCCTGATCATAGAATCCGGAACTTGCGCCATGGGGCTTGGTGATCCAGTAAGAAAAACCTTCCTGGGGGTAGAGGTTATCTCCCAGATGCCATTTGCCCGAGAGTCCACAGACATAGCCGGCGTCATGCAGGATCTGGGGAATCGTCTGAAATTCCTCCAGTGTATTGTAGGAATCGGGACCGGTCTGGATGCGTGGCCTGAGATAACAGTGCACGCCATGCTGACAAGGCATCAGTCCGGTAAGGAAGGTTGCCCGCGTAGGCGAACAGACCGCGTTGTTGGCGAAGGCCCGCGTAAACAGCGTGCCTTCCTGAGCCAGCTGATCAATGTGCGGCGTTTTGATGTCTTTGTTGCCGTAACAACCCAGTGTCCATTCCCCGTGATTGTCGGTCATGATGATCACGACGTTGGGGCGTTTCTGTTCTGCCGCCTGCAGGCAACCGGCACTTACCAGCGCGACCACAGCGATCAGACAATGCACGACAGAAGTAATACAGAAGCGTGACATGAGCAGAACCTTCCGGGATGAAAACAGAAAAACGCTGCCAGGTTGAGCTCTTTCAGCATGCCGCATTCGATTCTGTTTTGCAAGGCGCCTGCCTGGTGGCGACCGATTTCAGAGGATCTGTCGACCAGCGTCGCATCAATAATGCGGCGGCTTCTCCTGGAGGGGATCCCGACCTTCGTCCTCCTCTTCGAGCGTCCCGATGCGGTTATCCAGTAACTTCATGGATCGACTCAGCTTGTCCAACACATCATTCTGATGCAGGATCGCCGTGTTCAATTGCTCAACATCGTGCTGCAGGTGCATCAGCACTGATTCAATCTGGTTCAGGCGGGAAGAGACTTCTTCCAGGGGAGAAGCTGATTCACTCATGGGACTTTGATCTTTCGGGAAAGCGGCTTTTCAGCAGGGTCCAGCCGGTTATGATGTAGGGAGATTTTATTCGCACACGGTCCACTTTGAAACAGGCTCAGGTCAGATTCATCATGATTCCCGTATTTCGACTTCGCTTGCTGACGTTGTCCCTTCTGTTCACGCTGTTTCAGGCCTTGCCTGCAGAGGCAGCTCAGCAGCGGTTTGAGGTCCAGTTTACGGAGGCCGTCCATCCACAGCCGTTTACGGGCCGCGTCTATCTGTTCTTCACCCGCTCCGGTCGTGAGCCCCGGCTGGGTCCTTCGTGGTTTAATCCGGAGTCCTTCGTGGCGCGGGATGTTACCAACTGGAAGCCGGGCGAGCGGCTTGAATTTTCTGCCGAGACTCCCGGTCTGCTCTCTTATCCAGACCCGTATGCGGACATGAATCTGAACGGTTATCAGGTGCAGGCGGTCGCACGTTTCAATGCAGGAGAGCCGAAGATAGGCACCGGTCCGGGCAACGGCTATAGCCAGGTTCTCAATGTGCCCTCCGTGGTCTCGACTCAGCCGCCGCTGTTAACCATCGATTCACTGGTACCCGCGAAACCGTTTCCCGAAACCCGCTGGAGTAAACAGATCCGGGTTCGTTCTGGACTGCTTTCGAAATTTCATGGTCGCGAGACATTTCTGGAAGCCTCGGTCTTACTGCCACAAAGTTATTACAGCCAGCCGCAGCGGAAATATCCCGCCATCTATTCCATCCCCGGGTTTGGCGGCGATCACATGCGGGGAATCCGGAATGAACCGATTACCGAACAGAATGAGCAGGGGGTTGAGTTTCTGCGGGTGCAGTTGAATCCCCAGTGCCAGTGGGGCCATCACGTGTTTGCCGATTCGGCCACCAATGGTCCGGTGGGCAAAGCCTTCACGACTGAGTTCCTGCCGGCACTGGAAAAGTCTTTCCGGGCGATCCCTCATCCTTGGGCGCGGTTCCTCACCGGTCATTCCTCGGGAGGCTGGTCTTCGCTATGGCTGCAGGTTACTTATCCCGATCAGTTTGGCGGAACCTGGAGTACCGCTCCCGACCCGGTCGACTTTCGCGACTTTCAGCTGATCAATATCTACGAAACGGACAGCAACGTCTATCGTGATGCGAATGGCCGACCACGGCCATTGGGGCGTCGCGGCGGGAAACCGATCCTCTGGTTTGAACCATTCGCGAAAATGGAACAGGTGCTCGGTTACGGCGGTCAGCTAAGAAGCTTTGAAGCTGTCTTTTCCCCGCGTGGCGCTGACGGCAGGCCACTGAAACTGTATGACCGGGAGACGGGAAAGATCGATCCCCGGGTTGCCGAAACCTGGAAAGCATATGATATTCGACTGATCCTGGAGGAAAACTGGGAAAATCTGGGCCCGCAACTGGCGGGTAAGATCCATGTCTTCATGGGTGAGGAAGATACGTTTTACCTGACGGGAGCCGCGGTGCTGCTCAAACACTCGCTCGATAAACTGAATCAGCAAGTTGACGCGCAGTCGGTTGTAGAAATTCATCCGGGTAAAGATCACTCGACGCTGATGACCCGGGAACTGGTGATGCGTATTCGCCGCGAGATGGTGCAGACGTTCCTCGCGCATCGGGCAGAGATCGAATCCGAGCTGAAAACAGAGTCCCGGTAAACCGGGCTTCGGTCAGCTGCCGATATAGCGGGCGTAGACCGTTTTAGCGACCGCGGGATCGTCGGTCCCTTTAATGATCGCGCGTCCGTCGCGGAACAGGCTGATTTCGTAGTCGGGGTTTTTCAGATTCAATCGCAGCAGATAAGGATTGAAGTCGACCTCACCGGAGTGCTTCAGTTTTTCTGCCAGATCTTCAAAGACAATCTTACCTTTATCGGCGGGAGCGACCTGTACGGCGTTACGACCACAGAGCCGCGTGGTACGTGAACCCTGTTCCCCTTTCAACCAGATGCGTTCCCCCTGGTGACAGGCTTTGCAGCCCGATTTTTCTCTGAGGTCCGCGACGCTCATCTGTCGATATGAGCCTTCCCAGATATCGACCACGGTGAGTACCGGTTTGATGAGATCTTCTTTCCCGGCGAGCAGCTTGATCGCATCGACGGCTTCCAGGGAAGCGATCACATTGACCGTGGGTCCCAGAATTCCCGCGGTGTCGCAGGTTTCGGTGCTGCCCGGTTCGGGAGCCGTATCGATCAGACAACGCAGGCAGGCGGTCTTACCGGGCAGAATGGTCATCGTCTGACCGGTACTGCCGATACAGCCGCAGTAGATCCAAGGGATGCCCAGTTCCAGTGAGACATCATTGATCAGATACCGGACTTCGAAGTTATCGGTGCCGTCCAGGATCAGGTCGACGTCTTTAGCGAGGGACAGGATATTGGTATGGTCGATGTCGGCGACAATCGGCTCGATGTTGACGGTGCTGTTGATCTTCTTCAGTTTTTCAGCAGCTGCGATTGCCTTGGGCAGTTTGGCTGCGACGTCCGACTCATCAAACAAAACCTGCCGCTGCAGGTTGCTGATCTCGACAAAATCGCGGTCGACAATTTTGATCTGTCCCACACCTGCACGAACCAGTGTTTCCGCGAGTACGGTTCCCAGCGCACCACATCCACATAACAAGACGCGGCCCTGCATCAGGTTCGTCTGCCCCGCTTCGCCCAGTTCAGAAAAGAGGACCTGACGACTGTAACGTTCCAATTCCGGTTTCATGCTTGCTGACTGCCCGTATGCTGAATGAAGTATTTCCTGAGTCCTTATTCTAGCATTCTATGCCGGGGAAAACAGGGGCGGCGGCAATCCTCCGGTGGTAAAACAACGAACCCCGCTACCTTCGCAGCGGGGTTCGTCTCTTCCTGCTTCAATTTTTCAACACGGTGCCTAGTCGACACTGATCTCCTGCAGCAGTGACACAAATTGTGGTTTGATCAACTGCTGGTCGGTTTCAGCCCAACCCTTGGAGGCGACGTTGACGGTGATCTTCGGTTTGATCCAGGTGGTCGGCCCCTTGGTTTTGACTTTGACGAACGGTGCAAACTGCTCCAGTCTGGGCAGTCGCTGCTGCCATTCTTCCAGAACGTCTGCTGGAATGTCGGTCGCGTTGAGCTTACCGGCATAGGTCAGTTTTTTATTAAACGAGGACGCCAGCAGGACTGTATCGATCCGTCCGTCAGACAGGGTCGTGTAACCGACCAGCAGACAGTCGAACTCGGGCAGTTTTCCTGTGGTCCCCTCTTCTTCGGGAAGCATTTCCTTGCCTGCTTCTTCGGTTCCACCAGCAAAGTCATTCAGCGCGTCTTCGAGGTTTTCAGCCCCATCACCCTCGTGCTGCTTAGCCTGATCAACGATGGTAGAGACGAGGTTCACGTTGGCGGTCTTACGCACTCCCCAGTCGTCAAACAGGGAATCGAATTCAAATCCACCTACAATCGCAAAGGCCCCGACGGTCAGTGTCAGTCCCCAGACCGCCATGTCGAGTTTCCAGGCTCCTTCGGGGAATCGGCTGATGGTCGGTCGCCAGATTTTGAACGGGTTCAGAACGATACTCAAGATCCCGAATTCTGCTGATTTGGAAACCGCATACAGATAGGCGATAAATTGTCCGATCAGGAACATCAGCGCTCCTGCACTCGCCTGGGTCAGAGTCCACAGGCAGAGTTCTGCCGGATTCTGGGTGAGGAACCGCCCTGCGATACTCAGTCCGATGGAACCGATGACTCCCAGTCCCAGGACCCAGGCCCATTCGGGAATCAACTCCCAGATGGTCTGCGGCTGAGGTTTTTGCTCGACGCCAGCCTGCAGATCGGGCTGTCCGACACATTTACCTAACGCGGGATAATAGCCGCATTTCGGACACCAGGAAGAGAGTCCCCAGGGTTCGTGCGTACCACATTCGGAGCAGGTTGGCTGTGAATGAGTCGCTTGAGACCCCTCCAGTAACTGATGCTGTTGCGAGTTCATATCTGATTCGGCCCTGTTTTCTGTTGGCGTAGATTGGCGGTAGATTGAGACAAATGGTTTCAGTCACCGTGAACTCTAGCTCACAAAAAACGACATCTGTGAAATTGGATATGTATAAAAAACATCGGTTCGGCGGAATTGGGTGGTTCAAATTCCACAGGACCTGAATAATCGTTGCAGTCCGACATCAGGTCATTCCCATCAGACGTAAAAAAACCGACGCCTTCGAAAAGACGCCGGTTTGATATTTCATACACCCTGTTTATGAAACAGGCGAATCTGCTTAGTTTACTTTCAGCAGTTCGATATCGAAGATGAGAACTTCGTTGGGTCCGATATCAGGTCCCGATCCCCGCTCGCCGTAAGCCAGATCACTGGGGATGAAGAGCTGCCATTTGTCGCCTTCTTTCATCAGCTGCAGTGCCTCTGTCCAGCCACCGATCACACCGTTAACGGGGAATGTTGCTGGCTGATTGCGCTTGTAAGAGCTGTCGAACTCGGTGCCGTCAATCAGGGTGCCTCGATAATGGGTTGTCACACGATCGTCGAGTTTCGGAGTTTTGCCGGAACCGGATTTGATCACTTTGTACTGCAGACCACTCTTAGTCGTTTTGACGCCTTCTTTCTTGGCGTTATCGGCCAGGAACTTCTTACCCTTGGCTACGTTTTCCTGTGCTGCTTTCTGCATTTTGGCCTGAGCGTCTTTCTGCAGCTGCTGCTGGAATGCGAGCAGGGTGGCCCGAATTTCGTCTTCGGTCATCTGTGGTTTCTGCTTGGTCATGGCATCCATGATGCCTTTTGCCAGAACCTGGGGATCCAGATCCAGGTTATCCCGCATGAGATTCTGACCGAGATTGTATCCAATACCGTAGCTGACTTTCTGCTTCTGATCTTTCAGCTGGGATTTTTCATTTTGAGCTTGCGCCAGAGACGCGCATCCGAAGAACGCAATACAGAGACAGGCAGTAAGATGCCATTTTGACATGAGTAAAACCTTTCGGTGAATAGTGAAAACGAAGATTTACAGGAGAGACCATACGGGTCGGCGAGATTCCGGACACACGCGAAATGCGCCCGGAATTAGCAGGAGTGTATTGCATGGTGTCCTCTCGCAGAGAGGAACTTGGACGAAATCAGATTCTCAATTATAGGAGAGACGCCCCGGAAGTGTCTACAATAAAGCATCCACGACCTGAAAAACAGGGGTTTCTCTCGTACTTCTCCGTTCAAATCAACCCAGGAGTCTAGCTCACGACTTTCTGGAAGCGGGTCACCGCTTCGTTGATATTATCCCGGCTGTTGAAAGCACTTAACCGGAAGTAACCTTCCCCGGAGGCACCAAAGCCGCTGCCCGGTGTTCCGACGAGGTGTGCTTTCTGGAGCAGTTCATCGAAAAAGTCCCAGCTGGTTGAATCGCCGGGGGTCTTGAGCCAGACATAAGGGGCGTTGACGCCGCCATAGACTGAGATGCCTACCGCTTCCAGACCTTCACGTAACAAACGTGCATTCTCGAGATAGAAGGAAATCAGTCCCTGGATCTGCTCTTTACCAGCATCAGAGTAAGCTGCTTCCGCACCCCGCTGGATGATGTAAGAAACACCGTTGAATTTGGTGCAATGTCGACGGTTCCAGAGGGGATGAATATCGGCAGTTTCTCCGGTCGATGTTTTCCCTTTCAATGACTTCGGGACGACGGTGAACGCACAACGGGTTCCAGTGAAGCCGGCGTTCTTACTGAAGCTGCGGAATTCGATCGCGACATCCCGAGCGCCTTCGATTTCATAAATCGAGTGTGGAATTTCCGGATCGGTAATGAATGCTTCATAGGCCGCATCGAACAGAATGATCGAGCCGTTTTCTTTCGCGTAATCAACCCACTTCTTGAGCGTTTCGCGAGTGGCGACGGTTCCGGTCGGATTGTTGGGATAGCAGAGGTAGATCAGATCGACGGGAGATTCGGGCAGTTCTGCCACGAAGTCGTTTTCCGCCGTCACGGGCAGATAGGTCAGACCTGCATAGCGTCCGCTGTCATCAGCGGCTCCGGTGCGGCCGGTCATCACGTTGGTATCGACATAGACGGGATACACGGGGTCCGTCACCGCGACCTTATTGTCGGCACCGAAGATGTCGAGGATGTTCCCCGTATCACACTTGGAACCGTCGGAGACGAAAATTTCATCTGCAGCGACATCGATGCCCCGAGAGTGAAAATCATTTTTGGCAATCGCTTCCCGCAGGAAGCCGTAACCCTGCTCAGGACCGTAGCCATGAAATGTTGTAGGGTCACCCATTTCGTCGACGGCTTTGTGCATGGCTTCGCGAATGGCGGCGGGCAGGGGTTCGGTCACATCGCCGATGCCCAGCTTGATCACGGCTGCATCCGGGTTTTCTTCGCAGAATTTATTGACGCGACGTCCGATTTCCGGAAAGAGATAACCCGCCTTGAGCTTCAGGTAGTGATCGTTAATCAAAGCCATGTTTACGCCTCAAATGTTCAAATGGTCCAAGTGAATCTGGTATTAAGCTTGATGCAAGCTGGTTTTAAATTTAGGAAACGCCGTTGTATTTTGAATTTGCCCGAATTGCAACCGAGGCACTCCGGATAGACCCTGTTTCTTGCAAAAGGTTCTCTCAGTCCGCCTGTGCGACCGGGCGGGGCAGGGTATTCAACCAGAAACGATCTCTCTGGGATTCGATCTCTTTTAAGCCTGTGTATTCACTGACTTTACGTTTGCCCGTCCAGCGATCTGCTGCGCCTTCGAACAGAATCCGCATGCGTGGCGTTCCCTCCGCTGCGGGTGACTGCTGTTCCAGTATGCGTCCCACTCCAATGGCGACCCCCAGCTGAAAGCGGGCCTGCGGATAAAGGGGCGCACCGAGTTCCGCCAGCGACCAGCGTTCTACCCGAACCCGGCACCAGGTGCTCAAAGGCTGGGGCGGATCGACGAACGGCTGCAGGGCAGCCGGGAGTTCCGCGCGGGCCTCTTCATCAATCAGCAGAACCACACGGTCGTGACGACTGGCATACAGTCCCCAGGCGGGCCAGTGATCAAAGTAGCCGGTCGGTTCTAACAGAGGCGCCAGGATAGCGAGCCAGACCAGCAGCAGGGGAACGCGTTCGATGCCCGGCACGCGCGCGGGGACCAGCCTCTCTGCCTGGAGCTGTGCATCGTCTTTGACGGCGCGGGGACGGTCCAGGGTCGGGTTCCGCGTGAACAGCAGCAGATCCTGGATGATGAAATAGACGTTCCAGATCAACACACCCTGGTAATGATTCAAACCCCAGGGACCGATCGCCAGCATCAGACAGACGTGCATCCCGATGGCTGCCACGAGCGCCGGCTTTCGGGTACGACGGAAAAACAGACCGGCGGCGACCAGCAGTTCTCCCACCGGAAACGTCGCGGCAATCCAGCCCAGCGTTTGCGGAGACCAGAAGGCCGTCGAGATTCCGATGGACGAAAACAGCCCTTCAGCGAGCTGACGACCGAGCGTCTGCACAAAACTGGCGTCGCACTTGGAGAGTGCCGAATAGACGTAGATACTGATCACGAACAGGCGCAACAACCGAATCGCCCGAGACGGAGTGAGCGACGTCAGCAGCAACAGCCCCAGTGCAAACTGGTAGGTCCAGGGCTGCAGGCGATGCTGATCGAAGAGCACTGAAACCGCGTACGCGACGAGAAACAACAGGCCACAAATCCGCTGCCAGTTCGCGCCGGGCTCTGGAGCCGGCTTGCGCAGACAGAGGGGCACGACAGAAAACAACAGCAGACACCCCGCGGTGGTCAGCATGATCGTCAGCGTCAACCAGTCGATGCCCGCGGGGAGTGCAGAAACCCACTCGAACAGTGGAATCTGGGGAAACCGCGTCTGTGGTGTCCAGAGCTGCCAGGTCGTCCCCAGCAGCAGCAGTGCGAAGAAGGCCAGGTTGGTTTTGAGTAATCGAAGCTGGAGCGTCTCACGAGACATGGATGAATTCACCGTTTTTTGACTCATTATAGCGACTGTCGGTGAATATACCGCGCCGGGAACAGGGCAATCAGAGAGAATGGACGGCTATTCCATCGAGCAGAGCACCGTACCTTCCACAGCCTGTTCTTCCATGACGACTTCCACTTTGGTTCCCGGCTCATAAGCTTCTTTTCGAATAATGGCCAGAGCCACGACGGGATACTTGCCGTAAGATTTCGCGGCAGAAGTAATCTTGCCGACTTCTTTCTGATTGTCTTTCACTGTCGCCATAACCGGAGTTCCGGGAGCAGGCACCCCGTCGCCCTCAAGGGCAATGATTCTCAGTTCCTGGTTGACGTGCCCCAGTGCATCGATGCGGGCGATCGGTTCCTGTCCCAGGTAGCAACCTTTCTTGAAGGAGATGGCCTGGCTGCTACGCCCCGCTTCCTGTGCCAGGTTTTCATCGGTCAGATCGATACCGGAGAGGGGAAAGCAACTTTCAATTCGCAGCGCTTCGAATGCTTCCTGACCGGCGGGCTTTGCCCCGGCTTCAATCAGCTGCTGCCAGAACGCGACGATTTTTTCGTGGAGCAGGCTACAGAGATACCCGGGCTGACCGAACCAGTCGACGCGGCGGACGGTGAGCTCGGCTTCACTGTCGGTTACTCGCTGCTGCTGATTGACGGCGAGTGCTGCGATGTTGAGTTTACTCAGGATGTGACCTGCCTCGGGACCGGTGAGATAGAGACAGCCGAATTCCGGCGAACGGACGATCTGTTCGACGTTTTCCATAATAATGTAACGATCCAGGTGCTCGGTGAGAGCAGCACTTTGACCGGGCGCGAGATCCAGCCAGAGTGAATCCCCCTGGTTAAACACCGTGATGTACCCCAGGATGCGACTCTGTACGTTAGTGACAAAGGCTTCACAGCCCTGGTCGACGGGCAGGTTCTTGATATCATTGGTACAGAAATTGTGCAGAAATTTCTGACGGTCGGCCCCCTTGAGTTCGACCTGCTCGCGATCACTTAAATCAAAGAGCACTGCCGATTCATGGCCTGTCTGATACTCCTGTTGGGGATCGCCGTAATGTGCCGGGTAAGGATACTCATGGTCCTTATCGGGAAAATGAGCACCGGCTGCTTCCTGGACGAGCTGAAAATGATTTAAGGGCATCTGATTATCCCATCGTGATGGAGAGTGGCGCGCTGTCACTCCAATTGACCTCTGTCATATGGAGACCGGCGCTGCTTGACACTCGGATTGTCTATGTTGTACGTCGTTGATTGGTTCAGGCGGGTTCTCTAATTTAATGCCTGCCTGTTTCCATTTTAATTCACAGACGCTGTTTTCCAAGGTGTGCAGCCGTTTTTAAACGGAACGATGTCGAATCAACGCAGCTCGGCTGATGTGCGCGGACCTTGAGCGATGCTGAGAAAACAGGTGAATCAGAAATAAGAAGCCGGCTTCAGTCGATCTTTTCAATTTTGAGATCGTCGACCTTCAGTGTTCCCGTGCCTCCGTTCAAACCTAACTGAATCACGGCTTCGCGGGCCTGGGGTGGCACGTTGATGGTCTTTTTCACCTGGTGCCAGTCGCGGCTGCCAATCCAGGGTCCGAGGTAGGCCTGCCCGATATTGCGACGAATCTTATCATAAAAATGAATGATCAGTCCGGGCTTCTGATAAGCCTTGGTTCCCTGTGCCGTATTCAGATAGCCGACCTGCATGCTGATTTCGAGACTCTTGATTTTGGAGCCGTCAATCGCCATCCCCTGCAGAATCTGTGAGAGCTGATCGCGGACGTCATTTTCAAACTGCAGATAGGATTTGCCTTCGGGTGCCTCATCCGTCATGCGTGAGACGCGGCGCTGATAGTGCCAGTTATCGACTTTCTGATCCTGGTTGGCATCGACTTCAAATGTGCCGTTGACGATTTCCGGATGCAGGGGATCCGGTTTGACTTCCCGATTGTCTTCCGAGCGTCCCGTCATGGGGACGAACAGGGTGGGAATCAGGCGTTTGTGTTTGAGCTGTCCCTTTTCTTTCTGGAACAGATGAAACACCTGCTGATACCTTTCACCGAGGGGAATCAGCAGTGTGCCCCCCTCTTTAAGCTGATCGATCAGCGGCTGGGGAACTTTTTCCGGCGAGCAGGTCACGATGATCTTGTCGAAGGGTGCCTCTTCCGGCCAGCCGAGATAACCATCACCGATCCGGGTGTGTACGTTATCGTAGCCGAGCTGTTTCAGTCGAACCGCCGCCTTCTTACCGAGACCCTCGACAATTTCAATCGTGTAGACATCCTTGACCAGTCCGGAGAGGACGGCTGCCTGAAATCCGCTGCCGGTACCGATTTCGAGCACCTTGTCGGTCGGCTGAGGATCGATGGTTTCGGTCATGTAGGCGACGATATAAGGGGGAGAAATCGTCTGTTTGTACCCGATAGGGAGCGCCAGATCCTGGTAGGCCAGATGTTTGAGATTCGAACTGACAAACTCGTGGCGGGGCACCTGCCGCATGGATGAGAGCACGCGCTGGTTTTTAATGCCTTCGCCCTCAATGTAACGCGTGACCATCTCGTTACGCTGGTTGCGGAAATATTCGTTGTTTTGCGAAAACGCGGGCTGGCAGAGCCCCAGCAAAGCGGTCAGGAAAAGCAGACTGAGCACATTTTTATTCAATCGCTGCATGAAATCTTCCTCTGGTCAGCGGAGAGGTTTAAATAGTGTTTATTTGTATGATAGTGATGAAATTATAGCAGTTTGGGGTATTTCACGTTAATGGCGATTTTTGATTTCAAAGCGGGATTGGACAGATTGGTTTATGATTTTCTGATTTCTATCCACACAATCAACAGAATCCGCTATCATCCGGCGGTGTGATAAACTTTTCAGGATTCTTAAGTGAATGGACTCCCGGAACATGCGACCGTTTTTCGTTGTACTGAGTATTGGATGTCTGTGGTGCCTGCCTGGATTGCAGGGCTGTAGTAGTGGTGATGCTTCCTCGAAAGCAGAGACGGCGAAAGCGGCTGTCAGCGAGGAATCGGAAAGCACCGCTGAAACTGCGCCAGAACCGGCTGAAGCAGAGTCGAAGACCGTCAGTGTCAGTGAACCCGTCGATCCTCAGGCCGAGGTCAAAGAGGCTTTCGAAAAGTTGCTCGCAATCCGTACCGAACCCGATCCCGATGAATGGCAGGCCGCCGACAAAAAACTGGTCGCCTTCGGTAAGACTGCCGTTCCCACACTAACGGAAGGGCTTACACACACCGATCCGGGTGCACGCGAACTGGCCAGTATGTATCTGGCGAGCCTGGGACCTGACGCGGAAGCGGCGGCCCCCGCTCTGGTGGAAGTTCTGTCGGATGAATCCCCCTTCACGCAGGTCAACGCTGCTTCAACCCTGACGCATTTTCCTAAACACCGCGACAAGGCCATTCCGGTTCTGATCGAGCTGACCCGGCACAGTGATCCCAATACGCGACTGACGGCCGTCTATTCGCTGGGAAATCTGGAAGAACACTCTACCGCGCAGGTAGAGGCCATCCAGGCGGCTTTGAATGATGAGAACAGCGACGTCCAACTGGCGGCCATTAAAGTTCTGGGCCAGATGGGGCAGCCGGCCAAAGCCTCGCTGACCGAACTTCAATCGCTGATCGATAATCAGAATACCAGCGACGATCTCCGCGAAGCAGCAGTGGCTTCTAAAGATCAAATCGAACAGGCGCAGAAATAAGCGCGGCGGCAGCCAGACTTTCTGCTGACCATTAAGCTTTCGACAACGCTCCCGGTCTGTCTCGCGCGCCGGTTGTAGCGGTTCCCGCAGTTGTAGTATCTCGCAAAGCGGGGATCTCTCCGGAAACTGCCCCGACGCTGACGATTTTCAGAGATCTTTCTTAATTCTGTTTGACTCCCGGGAAAGCTGACCTACTTTTACTGGCAGAGAGGGGGCAACAATCCTCTCGCCAACATGCGAACATCATTTTCCTCCGCTTCTTCATCGAAGCGAGGATCTACAGCGCGGCAAGGAAAGCTGGGAGCTTTGAGGGGACCTTGCCGCGCTTTTTATCTTAAACCATCTGTCTGGATGGTGCTGGATATCCAGGTCGCTTTTGCTGCTTTGTGAATCAACGAACGGCAAATTCGATCGGCACCCTCAGGCGGACTGTTATGGAAAAAGGTCATGGCAACCAGAAACAGGTTGCAGCGATCTCGCCGCACCGGAATCACACTTGTGGAATCGTTAGTCTCTGTGACCATCACAGTGATTGCCGGTACTGCTCTGTTCTCAGCCATCGGTGCTTCTCTGGGAGCCAGTTATTCGGCTCTGAATTCCAACATCGGCGCAGGTCTGGCAGATCAACTGCTGGAAGAGATGTCCGCCGTTCGATTCCCGACCTCCAGTGATTCCCGTCCCACCGCGACCGGAAACCGCAGTCAGTTCAATGATCTGGATGACTATCACAAATGGTCCTCCACGCCGCCGGAGAATAAGACCGGATATGCATTGGGCAGCGAGCCATTAACCGTATTGAGCGCCTACCCGATTGCCCGTCCCACACTGCTGAAACCCGACAGCGATTTTTTACAGCGACTTACGCGCGAAGTCACCGTGGAAAAAATTCGCCTGAACAGCAGCTCGGAATGGGAAGTAACAACCAGCGACACTGATTATCGGCGCGTAACCGTCACCATCAAACTGGCGATGCAGGCCGGTGCTCCTCGACAGACCATTAAGGAAACCACACGTATTTTCAGCTATGTACCACTATCACCCTGATCAACGCGAGAAACAAACACGCCGTGCGAGTGGCCACCATTCGGACTGCGTTTGCTGCTGCGCAGGCACTGCTTCACGCGCGGGGGGTTTTACACTGGTGGAACTGCTGATGGCCATGTCGATCTCGGCAATTCTGGTCATGGCACTTGCGGGAATCGTTACCGCCACTCAGTCCGCCTGGAGACACACGCAGGGAATAGAAGATTCGCAGGCCGAAATCACCGCATCCTTCGACCGGATGCGGATGATGATCTCGCAGGCTGGTATTTACCAGGTGAATGGCCAGGCTCCCGAAGTGGGGCTGGCTGTTGTGACCCGCGCCTGGAATTACATCGATGTCCCAGACATTCTGGTGGTCTGGTCCGGCGGACGGAACGGGGGGATCAGCCAGAATGGAACCTTAAACCGGCTGCCTCGGATGAACGAAATTTTGATTTACACTTCGGATCCCGCAGACGCACATCAGTTTGTCGAAATCGCGTTGCCCGATTCTTCGGCGGAGATCGACTTTAACAGTTCGTCGTTCGACAACACGATTCGCACAGCAATTCAATCCAGCCAGGCGGAGAAGGCGCTACTGAGCAAGCGGCTGAAGAACAGTCAGTACCTGCTCTCGGGAAGTCCGTGGGGACCAACGGCGTCGAATCTGATTTTCACGATTACCCGTACTCCCGATGATGCGAGTCTGCAGGCCACGACTCCCGGCACGAGTGCCTGGATGAATCTTTCCTGGCCTCAGGGCACTGTGAGTGCGACCAGCGGGCTGCGTCAGGTGACCGTGAATTATGAAATCCAGTTTGAGACCGCAGAACAGAACACGTTAACCGACATCAACTCGGAAACCGCATTACCGTTTTTTGGATCTTGTTCGAGGTTGTATGCGTACACACCATAAACTCCTGAAGGCCTGCCTGCGACAACATGGCTCGGTGCATCAGCACTGCCATGACCGCTCCAAGTGCGCGCCGCGATCTGGAGTTTCGCTGATCCTGGTGATGTTCGCCTTGAGCATGTCGCTGGTCTTAACATACTCATTCATTCAGACACAAAGCGTACAGACTCAAATCTCCGCGAATGGATCACGTCGCGACCTGGCACGGAATGCAGCACGGGCCGGCATTTCAGATGCCCTTAATCGACTGAATTCACTCGACTGGCAAGGCGTCAGCGATCAGTACGAGCGACCATTTCAAGCAGACGCGGATGGCGATTGCAGTTATGCGGTTTCTTTCGCCGCCGTCGGTAATTCGCTCAGTTCGGTACTCGAACTCAACGTCTCTTCGCGGGGGACCTGGACGTCTGCCGCCGATTCCAACATGAAATCAGAACACGAGATTACCGCCCGGGTTCGGCTGGTACCGCGAATTCAGGGACGGACGATTCTGCCGGGCGACTCTGAGGTGGCTTCTGACCAGATCAACAATGACGGCGACTTCGATCGCGTCACAGACTATGTGCTGTTCGCAGAGCAGGGTTACACGTCACTCAACTTCGATCCGGGCACTCGCTTCGACGGGAACATCTGGATCTACGATCAATACAACATGTTCTCCGACCCGGCCTGGAGCTCTTCTATTCGAGATACTTATCTGCAGGATGTGGGGAACCGGTTTGTCTCGTTTCCCGAGGGATCAACCAGCCTGTCCGACGCCCGGATCTCCACGCCCCACCCGATTGCGGGGAATGTCACTTTTTATAACTACCCCAATTACGCGGTCCGCGATGATCTGTCTGACCTGAAAGTGAACTGGTCGACGACAGGCGAGCGATTGACCATTCCCAGCACCGATTATGCCGCTTTCTCCTCGTACCGACTGTATGCAGGGGGGCCTCTATATCAGGCCGAACGGTTGGGTTCGACTCTGTATAACCGGACTTTGAAACCGACGGCCGACAACCCCCTGGGCATCTATTATCGCTCGGGAAATCTCAGCGTGTATGACAGCGTGACCATTCAGGGGACGCTGGTCTGTACGGGGAAAATCTATTTTTATGGCAAACAGATCCATCTGACCGCCTTTAACTGGAAAGACGATAGCGGAGACGCGATCGTGACGGATTCTCAACTCTGGCCCCAGTTACCCAGCATGGTCGCCCACGACATTGAGTTCGGACGTGAGTCGCAGACCACCGTCGAGGGTGCCACCGTCTGTCAGGGGAGTGTGAAAGGGGGGGGCGGCTCGCTCAGCTATCCTTCCGCACTCAATATCAGTCTGAGTGGTACGGCGACAGCGGCTCCCCAGGGCCAACCTTACAGCACGATTCAGTTGCAGGAATACAAAATTCTCAGCAGCCTGACAGCGAATGGCGACTATGCGATCTGGCTGGAAACAACGGGTACGGGGAACACGGGCACGACAGGCAGCTGGTATCCCATCGTTGGCTTTGACCACGGTCAGCAGCAGTTGACGGTTCGGGGAGAAATCGAACAGTCCACCCCCACCTCTTATCGCATTGAACGACACAAACGCAACCTGATTCAAATTCGTGGGCCGGTCTGTGCAGAAACCTATGACTTCTACCGGATCAACGAATGGGTGCTGTACAGCTCTCTGTGGAACGACCGGAAGAGCAACTGGAATTATACGAATTATCTGAGAAGTATTCTGGGAATGAGCGACATCGGTTTCAGTGAATGGCTGGAATACCCGGGTAACTTTGCCGGCTGGGACAGTTACTACCAGACCTACGGAATCAGCCTCGAACCTACGTTGCAGATCCAAAACCTGGTCGAACGGGAATACCGCTGGGAGCCTCCGCTGTTTCAACCCTACGACGGAGGCGATGCCAACCCGGAACTCGCCGGATATCGCTGGTCATTGATTGACTGGAACGAAACAAACTAAACGACAGAACCATGATTAACAGCCGACACCAACCAACCTGGGAACACAGCAGAGGGGCCTGCAGCATGCAGTGCACCCGACCGCGGATCCTGCGCACGGTACAGAATCAATGTGGACGGGCGGGCTTCACGCTGGTTGAACTGTTGATTGTGGTCGTACTGATTTCAATCCTGGCTTCGGTCTCGCTGCTTTCCATTGACTCAAGTACTTCGCATTCCCTGGAGACCACAGCGCGGATGCTGGTGGCTGACCTGCGGCTGGCGCGGAATCATGCCATTCAGTTCAACAGCGAATACACGGTGGAATTCGATCTCAATACGCAGACATACGAAATCGTACACAGCGGGGCAGGTACCGCACCTGTGCCGGAAAACAGCCTGGCGGGGTCAACCGCAGACAAAACGAAATACATACAATCCGTACAGAAAGATACTCTGAACCTGCCCGATCGGGTCGTCATCAGCCAGATCTATCTGAAGACCTCTGACACTGAAGTACGCGACCTGGCTTTTGGAGCAATGGGAGGCACCGGGCCGGGACGCAGCGAAGATACCATGCTTGTCATCTCCACGACTCGCAACGGGACCACCTTTTCCATCCCGATTACGGTCTCCTGGATTACAGGCCAGGCGTGGGCAGATGAAATACAGACCAACTGAAACTAGAGAAATACCTGATAATAGACAGAATCAATCAACATGATTTCCTTACCTCGTTCACAATATACACCCATCGGTTTGCAGCTGGGCCCCAGTTCGGCCACGCTGGTGCAGTTGACCGGCCCGAAACAGAATCGGGTCGTGCATGCCATTGCCCAGGAGCAGTTCGATCTGGATGACCGACTCACTGCCGATGAACGCGACACAAAGATCGCCGCTGAACTACGGCGGATCCTGGTCGACCATCATTTCAAAGGCCGCCGTGTGATCAGCTGCCTGGGTTCGCAGGAGCTGTTCATTCAAAACGTGAGACTGCCTCAACTGCCGACAGAAGAAATCGCGAAAGTCGTCGCCTGGGAGGCGGAAGAACGTCTGCCTTACCCGGTTACGGAAGCGGAAATCCGTCATCTGCCTGCAGGACAGGTACGACAGGAATCGAACACCAAGCAGGAAGTGATCCTGCTGGCCTGTCACAACGGAATTCTGGAACGACATTTGAATCTGCTGGAACAGGCGGGACTGACTGCAGAGGCGATTGACGTTGAGCCATCGGCCACGCTGCGTTGTTTTCATGATGAGAAACGTGAGCTGCAATTGAACTCGGTGAGCTGTTATCTGAATTTTGGTGACGCCGCCACCACCGTGATTTTCGCCGATCAGCAGAACGTATTGTTTCTCAAATACATTATGCAGGGGAGTAATCACCTGGACCGGGCCGTGGCTGACAATCTGGATCTGCCACTGACCGAGGCGATTCGTCTGCGAAAGATCGTGACTAATTCTCCGACGCTGGATGCCAGTGATGAGCTGCACCGGTCGGTGATTGATTCGATCCGCTCACTGCTGGAATCGATCAGCACTGAAGTGGAGAACTGCCTGCGATATTACAAAGTGACTTTTCGCGGAAAGAAACTGGACCAGCTGGTGGTGACGGGCAACGAATCGAGTCCCTGGCTGATCGACTTTCTTTCAGAGCGGCTGAATACAGACTGCCGGATGGGAAATCCGTTCGAACGTCTCAAGAGCTGGCCGACTTCCACCTCGATTCTGGAACGCCCCGGCAGATGGAGTACCGCCATGGGACTGGCCATGAAAGAAAGTTCCGACAAATAACACAGTATCAGAGATACATCTGAGACAAACCATATTCCAACAAGATAGATACCAGCGAATCCGAGAGCCGGATTTGTCTGCAACCCGTTAAGGGCGAGAGCATGATACCTGAAATTGATTTTTTACCTGCCAGTTATCGCGAAGTGCGACGACGACACCGGAACCGGATCTGGCGTCGTTCGATTGTCGTCATCTTCCTCACGCTGGTCACCTTGAGCACCGTGCGACAGCGGGAGATCCAGCACGAACTGCAGTCGAAAAAGGAAACGCTGGAAAAGCACATCCAGCAGATGCATGAGCAATTGCAGGACCCTGCACGGCTGACACAGCAGATTGAGCTTGCCGACGTGCGGGCCGATCTGCTGGCAGGGTTGCTGCTGGATGAATCACCGGCACAACTCCTGGCGATCACCAGCCACTCTCTGCCCGAATATGTTTCATTAAACGAGTTTCAATTCCTGTTTGAAAAAGTGGCGGGTAAAGAAAAGCCGACGAATGTCAAACAGAAAAAAGCACCAGAGAACGTGGTTCCTGAAAAGCTGGATCTCGAGAAGCTGAAACAGCACCGGACGGACGAACAACTGGTGCTGCTGGTGCAGGGGATCGCCCCCGACCATCTTTCGATCTCTGATTATATGTCAAACCTGGATCGACTGGGCGTGTTTAAAGCCATCGATCTGATTCAATCCAACGAGACGATGTTCGAAGGAGAAACGATGCGGCAGTTCCGACTTCGTATCGTGGTGAAAGCACCAGGCATGTTTCTTCCCCCACTCGATCACCGGTTGACCGCCGGCCTGGATCACCCCCTGACAGGAGGTTATGGCCATGAATGAAAAATTACGACGCGACAGCCTGATCACCATCATCAGCCTGGCGGTAGTGGTCGCCTTGTTTACCTTTGTGATTTACCTGCCGGGGCTCAAGAGCAAACAGCAGCTCAATAAGCAGATCGCCTCCATCCAGGAACAGATCCGCGCGATCCCCACCAAGGTTGAACAACTCGAACAGTTGCAGGAGGAGTTGCAGCAGCGCGAGGCATTCATCAATCGCATGAAAAAACACATCCCCACGGATAAAGATACGCACCGGGTTCTGCAGCGGGTGGCACAACTGGCGAATAGTTCCTCGCTGACGGTTTCTTCTCTAAACCCAGGTGAGCCTGTGCCTTATGCAACCTATCTGAGGCAGCCGTTCACGGTCAATGTGAGCGGGCCTTACAAGGGGCTGATCCAGTTTCTGAATGGTCTGGATACCGACAGTCGGCTGTTTACCGTCTCCAATCTGATGCTTACGAGTCAATATGGAGAAAATACGGGCCTTGTTAAAGGAACCGTCGAGCTGTCAGTTTACGTATTACGCGATACTGAGAGTGATTTTTCCGATTTTAAGGAAAATAGGGTCAGCCGGTCCTTTCTTTCGACCGATAAAAGATAAAGAGACACTCCCCTTCAAGCTATCCCTGAGGTGAACTTCGAAAACAGGCGTTCTCGCTCATGAACCGAATTTAGATCCGTTTCCCTTCTTACAGTCATCTATTCCAGATGTGGTGAACTACACGTGAAATCGTTCAGCCAACAATTAGTACATGATTTGAAGGTCAGCTGGCAGAAAACCCTGATGTTAGGGGTGTTGCTGCTGGTCGGTCTGTACTTCTGGATTCCGCCACTGTATCGCGCCATGCGGGGCACTACCGCTCCCGAATTGACGCCCGCGAAAGTGAGTCCGGCACCGATTCCACAACGGCCTCCGGTCGAGACGGAGATGAGTTTCACTCAGCTCGATCCCAAAGAAACCACACTTCACTCCTGGGAACAGTTCGATTCTCTGATGCATACAGATCCGCTGGTGCAGTCAGTGCAGATGGGAGCGATTCAACGCAATCCTTTTGAGGTGAATCGGGACCAGTTCTCGCCCCCCATTCTGTTTGCCGAAGAGCCGGTTGAAACCGAACCCAAACCGGTTCAGATGGAGAAACAGGAACCGGAAATCAAGGCACTGCCCGACGAGATCGTCCTGACGACTACGATCATCGGTAAATTTCGCAAGGCGGCGATGATCAACAAAAAACTGTATTACGAAGGTAAGCCATTCCAGTATGACAATGTGACCTACGTTCTGGAACGGGTCGCAGACCGGAGTGTGATTTTGCGGCAGGGCGATCAGACATTTGAATTAAAAATTCAAAACGATCCTTCCGCATTTATTAAATTTGAATAATCAGACGGTTCGCATCACAGGCTGATTCTCAACTGATTCGAACGATCACGGATGATGGTCGAAACATGAAACGACAATTTTTTATACCGGCTTTCTGGGCAATGCTGACAGGTCTCTCGCTGCTGTTAATCGCAGCCATGACCGACGTCAAAACACCAGAGTCCCTGTTTATCTCACCCCACCATGCGCGGACTGCGCGCAGTGCGGCACCACAGCAACAGGTCCCCACATATCAAGAGCCTCTGCTTGAGGCTTCAGTTAAAGCATCTGATTCCACGGTAGAACCTCAGCCCGCGCCTGCGCAGCAAGTCGTTGTGACAGCACAACCTGAACGGCAGCCTGAAATTAAAACTGTGGCCCGTACCGTGCAGGCGACACCGGTGCCACAGCATGTCTCGCCTGAAGTCAAAACTGCAGCGACCGCATCTCGAACCGTACAGACGCGGACGCTTGTCGATCCCACACTGGAAGAGCCGAGCGAAACTCCAGCCACACCAGAGCGTTCCCGCTCAATTCAGTTTCATCTGGCCGAGGACACACAGCCTGAACCCGTGGATCCCATGGACAGGAAAATGGAAATGCGGCTTGCCAGCCTGACCCGTCAGGTTGATCGGCTGACCAATCTGCAGTTGGAAGTCCAGCAGCAGTCTAAAATGGAACTGGCACAGAATACGGATCGTCTGGAACAGGCGACCAAGCTCCTGCAACAGATGCAGCAGATGAATCAGCTGCGCGATCTCGAACGAAAACTGGATGGGATGCAGGGCAAAGCCGACGCTGCTGCACAGCCGAAAACTCCTGCTCCGGAGGCCACGGCACCCCAGGCTCCCGCTGCCAGCGAGACCAGTGCCCCTGCCGATTCCAAAACGAAAAAAGAGCCGGTCCTGAAAGTCAGCCCCGATAAGGGAGCCGGGGAAACTTTCTCCCTGCAGATCCAGGATGCGGAAATCATGCAGGTTCTGGACATGCTGGGCGAACTCTCGGGCATGAATATCCTGGCCGGGCAGAGCGTTTCAGGGACAATCACAGCGAACCTCAAGAATGTCACGCCGCTGCAGGCCCTGGATGCCATCCTGCGTTCGCGCGATCTGACATCAGAAAAAGAAGGGGAATTCATCTACGTGATGACCCAGGCTCAGCTGGAACAGAAGAAGAAGTCGAGCCGGAAAGTTGTCACCAAGCTCTATACTCCGTTTTACATCAGTGCCAAAGAATTACAGCAGCTGATCACGCCGATCCTGACGGAAAACGTGGGGATTGTCTCGCTGACCACACCCAGTGAAGTCGGGATTTCTCCCGATGAAACGAGTGCCGGCGGTGACTCGTTCGCTCAAAACGATTCCATTCTGGTTCGCGATTATCCTGAGATCCTGGAAGAGGTCGATCGCCTGCTGGAAAAAATGGATGTGCCTCCGTTGCAGGTGGTGATTGAAGCGATGATTCTGAACGTCACGCTGAATGATGACATGCGGTTTGGCGTGAACTTCGCCATGCTCAGTGGGAATAACAAGAGCCTGCTCGTTGATGGTAACGGTCAGACATTGAACGCTGCCAGCGGTTTTCCGGGGTCAGGCAGTTCGTCGATCGTCCCGCCAACCGGTCAGTTTGTGGCTGACCTGGCAGGATTGAAATACGGGTTCCTGCACGGCGACATCAGCGGTTTTATCGAAGCACTGGAAGACATCACGGAAACCAACCTGATCGCCTCTCCTCAGCTGCGAGCATTGAATAAGCAGAAAGCGGAACTGATTATCGGTGATCGCATCAGTTATTCCACGGTCACCCAGAACGGCAATACTTCAATTCAGAACGTGAACTTTCTGGATTCCGGTATCGTGCTTAACCTGCGGCCTTTTATTACTCCCGATGGACAGATTCGGATGGAAATTCATCCGGAACGCAGCTCGGCGACCATTAACTCTTCGACGAATTTACCCGACCTGAAGACTACTGAAGTCACCACGAACGTCATGGTCCGCGACGGGAATACGGTTGTCATCGGGGGACTGATTGAAGAACGTGTCTCCGATACCAAAAACCAGGTTCCACTCTTAGGTGCGATTCCCGTGATCGGGAATGCGTTTCGCCAGCAGCGGGAAATTACGACCCGTTCCGAGCTGATCGTGCTGATCACACCGCGGATCGTACATCCTGAAGAGGCCAATGCTGAAGGTCAGGCCGAGAGATACGAGGGTGCAGAGCGGATTGATAACTTCAAGAAGAGCTTCCTGCCGATCAACCAGGTACGAATTGTCCAGATGCATATCAAGCTGGCCAGGAAATACCTGCGGATTGGAAACCTGCCTAAAGCCAAAGAGCACATCAAAATTGCTGTCCGCCTGGATAAGAACAATACCGAAGCAATTCAGTTGAAGAAGTACATCGAAGATGCACTGATCAACCGCAACCGCCAGATGATCGGACTGCCTCCACTGTCTGGTCCCCAGATGCCGGCTCCGGTCGTGGAGGAGGTGCCCTGAGCATGCTGCGGAATCTCTGTTGCATCGCCTGTGCGTTGGTCTGGCTGATCTGTTGCGGCTGTCAGGCGGTGCCGATTTCCACGCTGTCGCAGATGTCAGGTGAGGCACTGCAAGGGGAAACCATACCACAGACCTCAGAGGCTTCCTCACGGACCGAGCGGACATCTCCCTTCAATGAACGGGCGAATCAGCTCGTAGATCAGGCATTACAGCATTACTCCCAGGGAGAACTGCAGCAGGCCCGGTCGCTGCTCGCCTCGGCACGGGAAATAGATCCCGGTCATATCGGGACGTTTGAAATCGAGGCCCAGCTCTCCTACGACATGGGGGACCGGAAACAGTTTCTGCAGTCGCTCCGGGCGATTCGCGCTGCGAGTCCTCAAGACGCCGCCAAACAGAGTGCCATCGGAACCCTGTTTTTTCAGGCCGGCCAGACCCAGGAAGGCATCGCCTGCCTGAAGCGAGCCATCGCGTTGAAACCGCATGAAGAAAACTACTCATTGAAACTGGCGGCTTTTCTGGAGCAGACCAGCCGCACCGATGAGGCTCATGAAGTTCTGTTACGGGCCCTGCATACGACACCGGGCAGCAAACGACTGCCCATCGCCCTGGGTCGCGTCTGTGAGGTCAATCAGCAGTGGTCCGAAGCCAGCGTGTATTATGCGATGGTGATCAATCATCTGCCCGAAAACCACGTCTGGCGAAAACACCGCGCCCGCTGTCTGTATCACGCCGGCAAGTACCAGGAAGCTTTTGAACAGTTCTCCATTTGCCAGGAAGCAGACCGGGAACTGCTGTCGCTTTCGGAAAAAATCGCCTTTGGCGACACAGCGCTGCGGCTGGGAGATCTGGAAAAGGCGCAACAACTGTTCGATGAAATTTCTGCCGCCCATCAGCACCAGTTACTCCACGTAGAGGTATTGCGCGGGTTATGCGCAATCAACCGGGGCCAGACAACTGATGCGAAAGCCATCATCGCTACAGCCCGTAAAAAATGGCCCGCTGATCCTACGCTGTTAGAGGTCGCGGCCCTGCTCCCTGCGCAACAGACGGCGGTAAGGTAATCACCTGAACTGCGTATTTTTGCGCAAGATTCATTTGCCCAGCGCAAACTCGCTCCCGAAATTGGACAACCCCGATTTCGTAACCTAGATTTAGAGTGGTGATTTAAGATCACTTCTTAATTGGTGGAGTGCGCTCTGTAGTACTCCAATCTGGATTCGAAACAGGGTATTTCATTTTCAGCAGTGTCGTTAATCTGCTGAGAAGGTGTTCGGCGATGACAAGTTATGGCAAATACTGGGTTCTGGTGGTACTGCTGCTCTTCATGAGTTGTGTAGATAACCTCCTGGTAACCAGCCAGTTAGCTTCTCCCATGCTGGCGCTGGCCGCCTCGCTGGTGGCTTCACTCGTCGGTTGGGCCTGGCTGGTGAAATCCCTGCAGAAAGACCGCGATCAGATCAGTGCCTGTCTGCGGAATCCCGAATTACTGCGTCCGGAACTGAAGCAGAAGAACTTCTTCGGAAAGCTGTTCGCGGAAGCGATTCAGAAGATTGAAGAATCCGATACCGAACTCGTATCGACCACACAGGTTAAGACGATGTTAAAAGCCCGTCTGAATGCCCTCTCGAAGAAAGAGGCTCTGATGGAATCGGTACTGGATCACCTGGAGACCGGGGTACTTGTCTTCGACGCACAACACACGCTGGAGTTTTCGAATCAGGCCGCATCGAAGTTCGTGATACCCGAAGCGGACCGCACGCAGAACAACAGTGAATCCGGCCTCGCACTCAATAAGGCCCTCAGCAGCGATGTGGTGATTCCCGAAATCGCCAGCCTGCTCACTAAAACCATTGAACGCAAAAATGCCACGTTAAGCCGCCGCAGCGAGTTCCAGTTAACGGGACTCGATTTCCAGTCTCATTTCCGCGCCATCGCAACAAACCTGTTCGATGAAAATCAGGCGCTGCTGGGAACCATAATCGTGGTGGAAAACATCGGCGAAGAAAATAATGAGAAGGAACGGCACGCCGAGTTTGTGTCGTCGGTCGCTCACGAGTTGAAAACACCGATGGCCGGGATCAAGGCTTATATCGAGATGCTGCTGGACGGTGACTGCGAAGAGGACGAAGCCGAAGAACTGTATGGCTTCATCAACGAACAGATTGACCGTCTGACTCGACTGGTCAACAGCATGCTGAATCTGGCCCGCATTGAAAGTGGTGTCGTAGAAATCAAACGGCACGACTGCGAGCTGAATGACATTCTCAAATCCGCCGCAGATGTCATTTCGCCCAATGCCGGTGAAAAAGACATTACGTTTACCTCCGAACTGAGCGATCTCTATCTGCCCGTGCACGTCGATAGAGACATGCTGGGCCAGGCGATCATCAACCTGCTGTCAAATGCAGTTAAATACACGCCGCACGGACACGAAGTCCGCCTGCGGAGCAGAATGGAAGACAATACGGCAGTCATCGAAGTCCGGGATACCGGGATGGGAATTCCACAAAATTCGCTGCCTCACATTTTTGACCGGTTCTATCGGGTACCCGAAAACAACCGCTCTGCAGCCGGTACGGGACTGGGTCTGGCCCTGGTCCACTTCATTGTGACCAACGTCCATAATGGATCCATTTCGGTGCAGTCGGTCGTCAATAAAGGTACCTGTTTCACGGTCACCATTCCGCTGGGACATAAAGAACAGAAGAAGAAAAAACAACTGGCACCGCCGGTAACTATATAACAGAATGCGTTCGTGACCCGCCCTGGTGCGGTTCGACAGATGGAAAGAACCAAGGAATACTGCAATGAGTCATCTGGTTTATGTTTGTGACGACGATTCGCACATTGTGCGTGCCGTCAGTATGAAACTTAAAAAAGCGGGCCTGGAAGTCGTCAGCTTTCCGGATGGGTACGCCTGTTGGGAACAGGTTCAGGAGCGGGCTCCTGAGATGATTATCACCGATTTGCAGATGCCCCGCATGAATGGTCTGGAACTCTGCGAAAAAATTCGCGAATTTGAAGCAACCCGATCGATCCCGCTTACGTTACTGACAGGGAAAGGTTTCGAATTCGATCATGATGAATATATGCAGAATCTGAAAATCACCAATGTCATGGTGAAACCCTTCAGCCCCAAGAAATTGTTAACACAGGTCCAGGAGTGTCTGCAAACGGCACCGGACACGATTGGTTAGTCGCTCAAATTCAGTTTATTGAAACTTTATCTCATGCGAAATTATTACACTGCCATCCAGTTCTGGTCTTACTCCCTGCTGGTAGTCTGCCTGTGTCCGCTGGCGGTCTTCCTGGGTGCCTACATGCACTGGCCCCTGGGGGTGGCTCCGCTGCTGCTGCTGGCACCTCCCACCGTTCTGGCGGCGGTTTCTTCACCACGGGTCTGTTACTGGACCATTACAGTGCTTTCCATCAGTTCCTGCTTCGCCGAAATTTTCTTTCGTCCGGACCTGGAAGAAGTCAGAAGTACCTACCCAGCGAGTATTATGTGCGCTAGCGTGCTTGTCGGACTGGTACTGCTGATCGATCTTTATATGGGCAAACTGCGTCACAAACTGTCTCAGATGCACGATCAGAATGACGAACTGGTCCGCCAGTTGTACCAGACTCAGAAACAGGCCGCCGTCGATGCTTCGAAATCGGGAATTACACAAATCAATGAGAAACCGGTCAGCGAGCAGAAAGAGAATACGAGTGTCGAGAGTGGCGTGAATTATCCACTGCTCCTGCTGACGCTGCAGGACATCGGTCGTCGGATCTCTACCAATCAATCCAACGAATCTTTGATTCCGACCGTGATCAGCACGGCCAAAGCTTCGCTGCAATGTGAATCATGCCAGGTATATCTCTGGGATTCAAAATCACGGGCACTGAAAAATGCACTGCCCGCGCGAGCCCGCGACCGACTGGACTACCGGCCTGCAGCCAATCATGGCGTAGCCGCCTGGGTGATCGAACATCGCCAGATTGTGATGCGGAACGACGCCGATCAGGATTACCGCCTCAAGCGGATCATCGAAGACGACCCACAGATGCCAGATGCGATTGCACCGCTGACCGTGGGTTCGGAACTGATCGGGCTGTTGATCATCGACAAGATTGACGTGGATTCTCCCACCATTGGCCGCCTGATTTACATTCTTTCCAATATCTACGCGTTGGGCATCAAGAATTCACAGTTGTTCAAACGCATTGAAGAGATGGCCAGCCGCGATGGTCTGACCGGACTGTATAACCACGCGACCTTCCAGGAAAAACTGCATGAACTGGTGAAGGGCGCAGAAGCGCAGTCGACCAATCTCAGCATCATCATGAGCGACATCGATCACTTCAAATCCTTCAACGATACCTACGGGCACCAGGCCGGTGACTTCGTACTGAAAGAGGTCGCCCGCATCTGGAAAACCGTGATGCCCGATAATGCCGTACTGGCGCGCTACGGCGGTGAAGAATTCATTGGCGTCCTGCTGGATCACGAATATTCTCAGGCACGTCAGATCGCGGAAGATTTACGTGAGACCCTGGAAAACTGCCCGATTCTCTTCGAAGGTCAGCAACTGCAAGTTACTGCCAGCTTTGGCGTTACAGAATTTCGTCACCCTGCGACAACCACGAAAGAACTGGTGCGGGTGGCTGATGAATATCTCTACAAGGCGAAGGAAGGCGGACGAAATCAGGTGGTCGGCCTGGATACGAACGCCACCAGGAAACCGGGTACATAAGCGAGTCAGACATGCAGATCACAACGGAAGTTTTTGGCAATGTTCTGGTGGCCCATACACCGGATGAACTGACGGATGACACATCCGGTGATTTCGTCCATGCGCTGTCAGAGGCGATAAACGAACTGCATTACCAGGTTGTCCTGCAGATGGATCGCAGCGATCTGCTGGACAGTGCCGGCCTGACGGCCTTACTCGATCTGCAGGATCTGACCCGGGAACACGGGGGGAACCTCAAGATCAGCGGCCTGGAAGAACCTGGCAAGAAAATTCTGGAAATGACGCGACTCGACCAGCGGATCGATATTTTCGATTCGGTGATCGAAGCGGTTTCCAGCTTTCAATAAAGATTTAAGAACCAGTCATGAATACCAATTCCCTCTTACAACCGAAAATGCGGCTCGGTGATCTGCTCATCTTTAAAGAGTACATCACTGCAGAACAGCTGGATTCCGCGCTGGAGGAACAGTCTCAGGGAGATGGCAGCCAGCTGCTGGGTGAGCTGCTGGTCAACAACGAATATTGCACCGAAGAGCAGGTGCTGGAATGCCTGGCCCTGGAATACCGCATTCCCTACGTGCAGCTCGACAGCCGCATGTTCGACTCGAAAATCTTCGATGTGCTGCCACGTGAATTTGTGGAAAAACATACGGTGCTGCCCCTGTTCAAAGTCCGCAACGTGTTGACCGTTGCGGTCGCGGAACCGACGAACGTCTTCCTGGTCGACCAGCTCCGCGACCTGACCAAGTCAGAAATCCAGATTGTCGCCGCCAGCGCCCGCGAAATCCGCCGGATGGTGCAGACTTATATGCCGAACACGAACGTGTTCGTGATCGACGACATCATCGATGATGCGAACGGCACCAATGTCGAACTGATCGAAGAATCAATCGACGACATCGGCTTCGACGTCGAGTTTGCCGGCCAGAGCCCGATCATCAAACTGGTCAATTACATTATCTACAATGCGGTCCGCGAAGGGGCCAGCGATATTCACATCGAACCCAACGAACAGCAGTTGCGGGTGCGCTATCGCGTGGATGGAGTGCTGCACCAGGCACTCGAACCGCCCGTGCATCTGGCGCCCGCGGTTTCTTCGCGTATCAAGATTATGGCGAGCCTCGACATCAGCGAGCGTCGTCTGCCACAGGATGGTCGAATTCACGTCCTGATGGAAGGGCGTCCCATCGATCTGCGTGTGAGTACGCTTCCCATGCCGACCGGTGAAAAGGTCGTGATTCGTATTCTGGATAACCGCAGCGTCAATATTTCACTCGAACAGCTGGGCTTCAGTTCCGAAGTTCTGGAAAACTTCACCGAACAGCTGGAAAAACCGAACGGCATCATTCTGGTGACCGGGCCTACCGGTAGTGGTAAGAGTACCACCCTGTATGCGGCTCTGAATGCCGTCAGCTCGATTGAGAAGAATGTCTGTACGGTCGAAGACCCGATCGAATATCAGCTGCCGATTATCAATCAGTTCCAGGTGAATGAAAAAATCGGCCTCTCATTCGCCACGATCCTGCGAAGTCTGCTGCGACAGGACCCGGATGTGGTAATGGTGGGCGAAATCCGCGACCAGGAAACCGGCAAGATCGCCATCCAGGCAGCCCTGACCGGTCACCTCGTCTTCAGTACGCTGCACACCAACGATGCGATTTCCGCGATTACGCGACTGATCAATATGGGTGTCGACGACTACCTGATTGCGGCAGCTGTCAACATGGCACTGGCACAGCGACTCTGTCGTAAATTGTGTCCGAAATGCAAAACACCGTATGAATTGCCCAAGGCGATGCAACTGGCGGTGGAACGGGTCGGCCTGGAAGCGAACGAATTTTATAAAAACAAAGGCTGCAAACGGTGCCGCAATACCGGATTCTCCGGGCGTATCGGCGTGCATGAGATTCTGACCGTTGATGATCATCTGCGGGAAATCATCTCATCCAATCCTACGGTGGCAGCAGTCAAAGAATATGCACAGAACAATGGCATGATCCCCCTGCGGTACGACGCTCTGCGTAAAGCCCAGGAAGGACTGACGACAGTGGAAGAAGCCATCAAAGTCAGTGATGACGGCTGGATTCCCCGAAAACCCGCGCTGATCCGTTCTTAATCATGACGGCATCACGCTGAAAATAAAGAGAGTAACCCCCCGATGGAAATGAACGATCTGTTACACGCGGCTGTGGACAGTGATGCTTCGGATATCCTGCTGGTGACCGACGCACCGCCCATGTTTCGTATCGACGGTCAGCTGCGCACCACCGCCCTGGAACCGCTGGATCCCGAAACGATTCGCGATCTGTGCGACCAAGTGATGAAGGTGCAACAGAAAGAAATTCTGGAGAAGCAGAAGGACGTCGACTTCGCGATCACAGTTCCACGACTGGGGCGATTTCGTTTCAATATCCATGTGCAGCGCGGTTCCCTGGCGGCTGCCATCCGTCGATTCTCCAACGAAGTTTGTACGCTGAGCAGCCTGGAGCTGCCCCCTGTCGTGGAAGAACTGACGCGGCTCAAAACCGGGCTGATCCTGGTGACCGGACAGACCGGTTCCGGTAAGTCCACCACGCTGGCTGCTATGGTCGAAGCCATTAATCAGCGGGATTCAAAACATATCATTACCCTGGAAGATCCGATCGAATATCAGTTCCAGCATGGAAAATCATTGATCGAACAGCGGGAGATCGGCGAAGACTGTCCCGGGTTCACCTCGGGACTGAAACATGTTCTGCGGCAGGATCCGGATGTGATTCTGATCGGGGAATTGCGGGATCTGGATACCATTCGTGTCGCTCTGCAGGCTGCGGAGACCGGTCACCTGGTACTCGCTTCACTGCACGTTTCCAGCGCAGCGGGAGTCGTCGATCGACTGGTCGAAGTCTTTCCACCGGAAGAACAGTCCCAGGTCCGCAGCCATCTGGCGGAATCGTTAAGGGCTGTCATTACCCAACGCTTATTACCCGCGGCAATGTCCAACGGTCGTGTGGCTGCTGTGGAAATCATGCTTACCAACAGAGCGATTCAAACCAGTATTCGCGAATCGACGACCCATCTGATTCCGGGCATTATTTCGACGAACCGTCGCGTAGGTATGCAGACGATGGAACAGGCACTCAAAGAACTGCTGTTAAACGGTAAAGTCGATGCGGAAACCGTGGACGAACATCTGCAGGAATTGAAGGGCGAAGCATCGGGCAAAGAACATTCTCATGGATTACTGGTTTAACGGGATCGATGAGGGACAGGCAGAACCATGCAATTCACATATATCGCACGCAACACGACAGGACAGAATCAGTCCGGTGAACTGGTCGCAGAAACCAGGGAAGAAGCGGTTGCCAAGCTGCGCCAGGAAGGTCTGTATCTGCTCTCCCTGGAAGAAGCGGATGAAAAGTCATCCAAGGGGCTGGCAGCGACCCGTAAAAAACGGGTCTCGCGTAAGGACGTGATCTATTTCACCAACCAGATGGCGATTATGGTCGACGCGGGTGTGCCCGTGGCGACTGCCCTGGAAGGGATTGCTAAGCAGATTGAAAACGAAACACTCGCCGAGATTCTGTCCTGCATTCAGAAAGACGTTGAAGCAGGTAGCGACCTCTCCAGCGCGCTGAGTGAATTTCCACGGCTGTTCGATAAAACCTATGTGAACCTCATTAAAGCCAGCGAGGCCAGCGGTACGATGCCACAGATGCTGAACCGGATTGCACAGCAGGCTGAAGAAGAACAGGAAACCATTCAGCAGGTGAAGGGGGCTTTGATCTACCCGGCTGTGATGCTGGTGATGTGTATCGGCATCTGTATTTTCCTGCTGACATACGTCTTCCCCAAGCTGATGCCCATGTTCGCTGCCCGTGGTGCCGCAGTCCCGACACCAACGAAAATGATGATTTTCGTCTCGACGGCCATCACCTCTTACTGGTATCTGCTGCTGCTGTTTGTAGCGGCTGTGATCGGCTTTTTCTTCTATATGCGGAATCAGGCCTGGGGCAAAGCAACGTTCGACTGGTGTCTGATTCGGATGCCGGTCTTCGGATCGATGCTGAAAAAACTGGCGATCAGCCGCAGCATCCGTACGCTGGCGACTACGGTCAACGCGGGGGTTCCCATGCTGGAAGCCATCGAACTGAGCGCTGGTGTTTCCGACAATGTTTATTTCAAACAGAGCTGGATGGAAATCAGCGAGCAGGTTACGACCGGAAAACAGATTCACGAGGCACTGGAAGGCAAAGCATTATTTCCCCCCACGATGCAGCAGATGATCGCTTCCGGCGAATCGACGGGCCGACTGGGAATGGTGCTCAATAAGTTGAGCGACTACTTTGATCGGGATGTCAAAATCGCGATCAAGTCCGCCACGACCCTGGTGGAACCGTTGATGGTGGTCTGCATGGGTTCGATCATCGGTTTTATCGCACTCTCGATGCTGTTGCCGATCTTCACGCTGAGTACCAGCCACTAATCCGACTCAGGCGATTTCTTTTCCTGCTTCTGCTCTGGCTGGGATTCCGGTGACTCGGAAGACTCCGCATTGGTTTCCGTCTCTGGCGACGGGCCCTCCGCAGGTGCATCTGCCCTGGTAGTCTCTGTCTCTGCTCTGGGACCTGACTGCTGCTCATCTTCCTGTTTTGCTTTTTTCTCTTCAGGAACCAGGTCGAGCAGGTTATTGCTGTTGAATTTCTCCTTGGAGAACGCACGAAGCTCGGCATTGAAGATCTGTACAAGTGCGTGCAGACAGGAAGCGACGATCGGGCCGATGAACACACCCCAGAGCCCCATCATCTGCAGTCCGCCCAGCACACTGACGAAAGCGAGCAGGGGATGCAGTTTCGCGTCACTCTGCAGAATATAGGTACGGATGACATTGTCCATCGTACCAACGACCAGTGTTCCGAACAGGATCAGGAAGATCGCAGCCCCCCAGTCTCCCTGGTACATC
This sequence comes from Gimesia chilikensis, assembly GCF_008329715.1. Taxonomy (GTDB): domain Bacteria; phylum Planctomycetota; class Planctomycetia; order Planctomycetales; family Planctomycetaceae; genus Gimesia; species Gimesia chilikensis. The sequence continues at coordinate 133,383 of NZ_VTSR01000012.1, forward strand.
AGCCAGCCGGCACAGGGACCCCAGATAATCCAGGATCCCATCAGGGGAACCATCGACGTGATCGTGGCGAGGATCAGAAGAATGAAGAAATGCTCGAAACCGACGATGTATAAGGCGATCGCAGTCATCAGTCCCTGACCGATGGCCGCCAGGAAGGTTCCCAGAACCACGGCCCGCACGACTTTCTGGAACTTATCGATCAACTGCCGCTGATAATCCAGGTGCACGGGAATCAGGGACTGCGTCGATTCGACAAGCACATAGCCATCGGCCAGGAAGTAATACAAGGCAATCACAAACATAATCCAGGCGATCACTGCGGAGAAGATGGTCCCCAGCATCCCCACGGTCGAAGCGGCGAAACCAAGCGAACGTTTGGCGATCGGAACCAGAGTCGCCTGCAGATTCTTCCGGATGAAATCATCGGCGACTTTCGACTGTTCCTGGTCGGTCGTTCCCTCTTCAGCGGCTTCCTCTTTTCCGAGGTATTCGTTGGACCATTCCACGAACTGATGCAGCTTGACGTTACTGACCTCCACTTTTTCGCGGACCGTCTGCACGGTTTTATTCCAGTTGGCTTCATCGAGCACATTCACCACCGTGGTAAACAGCTGCAGGGAACCCAGGAAAATCCCCACACAAAGAGGAACAAAGATCGCGGAAATGATCAGCGTGGTCGTGATGCCTGCGGCGATCCGAACGTGGCCCCGGGCCCGTTTAATGAAATACTGGAGCAGGGGCTGACTGACCATGGCGACCACGGCTGCCAGAAAAAGGGGCAGCAGGAACGGCATGATTACCTTGAAGAAGGTCACTCCCAGGAACAGGATCAGGCAGAAAATAATGCTGAGTGAAACAAGGCGAACCATAAACCAGTTCCCATATTGAATAGATCGCAGAAAAAGCCACGATCGGTTACCCGATCTGAGCTGTTGGCAGATAACAACTTACAGCAATACAAGCACGAATGATAGTACAAAAGCCTCCTCAGTCTGACGGGAGAGGACTGGGACAGACTTTCAGATTATTTTCGTTTCCTTATCGCAATTTTGAACCCCCATTCGCTACAATAACGATTCCCTCTCGATTCAGGAACGATGCGCATCGAGATCAGTTTGTCTATCTCGACAGAACCGGAGTCTGGTATGAAACGTTACATTATCTCACTTTTATCTGCGAACCGCGTAGGCATCATGGCCGCCGTCACGACCGCCATGGATGAACTGGGCGCGAACCTGCATGAAGCCAGCATTGCAGTGATCCAGAACTTTTTCAACATCGTGATTGCCGCCGATTTCCCTGACGAGCGGGATCCAACCCTGATCCAGGAACACATTGAGGGAATCTGTAACGCGTTCAATGTGGATGTCTCCATTAAAGACCCGGATGTAGACGTGCCCTCCATGCTGCCTCCGGAAGACTGCATCAAGTACCTGCTGGCGATCGCGGGAACCAACCGTCCCGGGATTCTCAGACGCATCTCATCCCAGCTGGGACAGGATGGCGTGGATATCATTGACCTGTCTGCCACCAGTTCATCCGATGGGCAGACATTCGAGATGATGATCAAGGTGGCGGTACCCAAGTCGCTCGACATCCTCGAGCTGCAGTCCGTGATGGAGAACATTTGCAGTGACTTTGATGTCTCAGTCGATTTCATCAGCGAATCGGATTCGGCCATCATCAGTTCACAGAGCCAGACGCGTATGTTTAAGCTGTAATACTCCCCGATTGCGGGACATTACTGAGAAAAAGATTTGGGATGATGTCAAAATCCGGTCCATCTCAGCAGCAGTCATTCGAGACACCTTTCAAGATATTGAAAGAATATCAGTATGCCAGCACGGCTGTCACCGAGTTACTGCACTCTCTTGAGACGCCGGATCCCCAGCTGATTTACCTGTATGGCCCCTCCGGATGCGGTAAATCAGCCCTGATTCATCATCTGTTGCCCGAGTATCTCGCCCTGCATCCCGGGGCAGAATGGGAACAGCTGACCGCCAGCGAATTTGCCGCCCGCTTTGCTCTGGCGTCATCAAACCAGCAGATCGCGGACTTCCAGAAAGGCCTGCGGGGACTCGATCTGCTGATTCTGGAAGACGTACACAGCCTGGAAAACCGCTCTCACACGCAGCAGGAGCTGCTGTCGACCCTCGATGACATTCTGGGCCAGGGGGGGCGAATCATCGTGTCGGCAACGAAGCCGCCCGGGGAACTGGCCTTGTTTCTGAAAAAGCTGACCAATCGCTTTCATGGCGGGATCTGTGCAGCGATTCCGCCTCCGGACTTTCAGAGCCGACAGGAGTTACTGGAATTCTGGGCCGAGGTGGAAGCGATTCCCCTGCCGAAAAAAGAGCTGACGCTAATCGCACAAAAGAAAGACCTCTCGCCACGCGAGCTGTTTGCGGTGCTGAAACAGCTGCAAACCGTCAGTCGGATCAATCGTCAGCCCCTGGATAGTCGCTTCGTGAAACAATATCTGCAGGGCAATCTCGAACCGCCCCGCACGAGTACCGCGAAAATCACGCGTGCAGTCTGCCGCGAATTTAAAACAACCCTGGCCGAAATCCGTTCTGCCAACCGGTCACAACAGTATGTTCTGCCGCGGCAGTGTGCGATGTTTCTCTCCCGGGAACTGACCGACGAATCTTTAGCCAAAATCGCAAATTACTTCAATCGGAAGAACCACAGCACGGTTATTCATGCCTGTCGTCAAATTCAGACCGATCTCGAAAAATCACCTGGATTACGTCAGCAGATTTCTCGCATTAAGCAACAGCTGGGAGTATATCTTTTATAGCAGACAGTGAAATCACAGAGACCCGACCGGTCAGATAAAGAATTCCATCTCGAATTCTCCCGGTTGCTGGTGGCCATTTTGTGCATAACCTGTTGATTTCCGGTGGAGAAATGTGGAGCCATTTTCGGGTTCTGAACGCGCCGAAAAGTAACCTCCACAACCCCTGCTGACTCTCATCATTGCCTGCGCTGCTGCGCCACATTCCACCGACAGGTTATCGACATTCAACGCTTCGTCGACAACCAACGTAAGATGTTTCAATATAATATCTTACATCGCTGATTTTTCACTTCTTAACAGAATCTTCCCTGCATAGATAATACTAATAATAAATTAATTAATTTTTAGAGAAAATGGGTTCTGAAAAACCCCTGGCATGTCGAGATTCACGTCTCTCCGATGATTGTGAAAATGCTTTGAATCACATAAAATACAGGCACCAGAAAATCGATATCTTATCGCTGCCAGAATGAGTTCCAGAGGACATGCGGGGCAGCACAATTTACCCATCAAAAATCTAGTACAAAGTTGATTCACACATGAAGCTCAGTTGTTCACGATCGGCCCTGTTGTCCGGCTTCCAGATCATTGGAAGCGTCATCAGTTCACGCACTCCCAAGGAGATCCTGAAGTGCGCCAAACTCGAAGCAGGAGACGGCAAGGCAACCCTGAGTGGAACCGATCTCGAAGTCAGCATCCGCTACGATTTCGATGAAGTCGATGTGACGATTCCCGGGGAGATCCTGCTGTCGGTACACGAGCTGGTCTCGATCCTGAAGGAATCCACCACCGATTCGGTCGAGATCGAACTGAAGAAGGACGAGGAAACCGAGCAGGACTTTATTCTGATTTCCTCGGGCAAGAGCGAATTCCGTCTGTCAGTGCACGATCCCTCCGAGTTTCCCGCAGTAGAAACATTCAAAGAATCAAATTACTTCGAAGTCCCCATGCAGTCCTTCCGGGAAATGATCCGGCGGACCGTATTCGCGACCGATCCGGAAAGCACCCGCTATGCATTGGGGGGCGTGCTGTTCGACGTGGAAGGGGACAATCTGACCCTGGCGGCGACCGATGGACGTCGTCTGGCGATGGTGGAATCCGCCTGTTCCTATCAGGGATCAGAGGCGTATGAAAACAACCGGCCCGTGATTCCTGCCAAGGCGATGACGCTGATCGAAAAGAGCCTGACCGGCGATGAAGGCAACATCCAGATTGCGATTCGGGCCAATGACGTGATCGTCAAAAGTGGTCGTTCGACAATCTTTGCCCGCCTCGTGGAAGGCCGCTTCCCCAAGTATCGCGATGTCATTCCACCGGAAGCGACTCACAGTATCGACCTGGAAGTCGGAACCTTCTTCGGTGCCGTCCGTCAGGCACAGATTGTGACCGACGTGGAAACCCGGGGCGTGGATTTTATCTTCAACAGTGGCCTGTTAACGCTGAAGAGTGTGGCTGCCTCTGTGGGGGAATCGAAGGTTGAAATCCCGATTCCCTTTGAAGGCGAGGAAATCGTCATCACTTTTGACGTCCGCTACCTGGCAGACTTCCTCAAAGCTCTGGATTCCGCCGCTCATATCCAGCTGCAGCTGATCGATTCCGACAGCGCTGCCGTCCTCAAGACCGACGATGGTTACACTTACGTGATCATGCCCCTCTCACAGGCACGGTAATTCATGTCAGAGAAATACGAATTCAAGACCTGCCGCGCGATTCCGGCCGCGACACCTGTCTCCCAGGTGCTTTCGGAACTGATTGCGATGAAAGGGCTGGCTCGGGTTCAGGGAGATCAGCGACTGAAACAGGCCTGGCAACAGGTGGCCGGCGAAAAGATTGCCAGCCAGACCACGATTCTGGGTATCAAGAACCGGATCGTACAGATCGGTGTCGACAATTCAGCTCTGTTGAACGAGTTGAATTCGTTTCACAAGATGTCGCTGCTGCAGAAGCTGCAGAAAGAGTATGGAAAACAGAACGTCCGCGACATGCGGTTCCGATTGAAATCGAAAACAAATCAGGACAGCAGGCAGGGGTAAAATGGAATGGGAAATTTCTGTTTGCCGTCCGTCACTAATCAGCGATCGTCATCCTAACGGGTAACGATTCAGGAATTCACGGGAGTGAAATTAGCGTGAGCGATCAACAAGAGAGTCAGGCAGACCTGAAAAAAGCGGGCTACGATGAATCGAACATTCGAGCCCTGGAAGGTGTAGAAGGGATTCGCACCCGCCCCGCCATGTACATCGGCGATACCACGCTGCGGGGTCTGCATCACCTGGTTTATGAAATCGTGGATAACTCCATCGACGAATGTGTGAACGGTTACGCGTCCGTAATTAACGTCAAAATCAACGCGGATGGCAGCGTGAGCTGCAGCGACGATGGTCGTGGAATTCCCGTTGGGGCGATGCCCGACATGAACAACCGGCCGGCACTGGAAGTGGTGCTGACCGAAATTCACGCCGGGGGTAAGTTCGACCGCGAAGGGGGTTATAAAACCGGAACCGGTGGTCTGCACGGCGTCGGGATTACCGCGGTGAATGCGCTCAGTGAATGGCTCGAAGCGGAAGTCCGCCGGGAAGGTCATGTCTGGACCATGGACTTCGCTGCAGGGCTTGTAAAAACCCCACTGCAGAAGCTGGCCAAAACCGAAAAGAGCGGCACGAAGATTACCTTCAAACCCGATGGTACGATCTTCCCCGATACGAAGTTCATCTACGACACGCTGACCAAGCGACTCCAGGAACTGGCGTTTCTGAATGCGGGTGTGAAAATCCGGATCACCGACGAACGTTCGGGGCAGTCGGATGAATTCCACTATGAAGACGGACTGGTTGAATTTGTCCGCTATCTGAACCGGACCGAAACTGTACTCTACGAAGAAATCATTTCGATCCAGGGAGAGATGGAAGGGGTGCAGGTCGACATCTCTGTCCAGCACAATGATGGCTCTACCGAGAATGTCCGCTGCTTTGCCAACAACATTTTCAACATCGAAGGGGGAACGCACTTCTCTGGTTTCCGTGGTGCTCTGACCCGTTCGATCAACGCTTACGGCAAGAAAGCCAACCTGTTCAAGGACTTCACACCCAGTGGTGATGACTTCCGCGAAGGGTTGACCGCGGTGATTACCGTGCGTGTGCCCGATCCTCAGTTCGAAGGGCAGACCAAAACCAAGCTGGGTAACAGCGAAGTCGAAGGGATTGTGCAGACGGTTGTCAACGAGAAGCTGATGAAGTTCTTCGAAGAGAACCCCTCGGTTGCCAAGAAGATCGCTCAAAAAGGTCTGCTGGCAGCAGAAGCCCGCGAAGCTGCCAAGAAGGCCCGCGAAATGGTACGGCGTAAAGGTGCGCTGACAACCGGTGGCCTGCCTGAAAAACTTCGCGACTGCCGCAGTCGTGAGCTGGACATTACCGAACTGTACCTGGTCGAAGGGGATTCGGCCGGTGGTTCTGCGGATACCGGTCGCGATTCGAACATTCAGGCAATTCTCCCGTTGCGTGGTAAGATCCTGAACGTGGAAAAAGCCCAGCTGGTCAAAGTGCTGGATAATGCGGAAATTTCCAACATCTTCAAAGCCGTAGGGGTTCCCCCGGGAGCCGAGTTCGATGATGTGACCAAGCGTCGTTACGGTAAGATCATTCTGATGACCGACGCCGACGTCGACGGTAGCCACATCCGTACGCTGCTGCTGACCTTCTTCTTCCGCCACATGCGGGAACTGGTGAACCATGGCTGTGTGTATGTCGCACAACCTCCGTTGTACCGCGTCGAACAGGGTAAAAAACGGCGCTACGTGCAGACCCAGGAAGAGATGATGAACGAGCTGGTAGAACTGGCTCTGGGCGATGCGAACCTGACCTGTGAGGACGGCACCGTATTCGAAGCGGACATGCTGGAGAAACTGGTCGACCTCGTCGGCGAGCTCGAAGAGCCTTTGGGAACACTGGATCGTCGCGGGATTGACCTGAAATTCCTGGCTCAGAATCACGCCACTGACGAGGGACTGCTGCCTCAATACCGAATCTTCCTGGGCAAGGAACAGTTCTGGTTCAACTCGCAGGATGATATGAAAGAATTCCTGAAAGAGGAAGAACAGAAGCGGGGTGAAGAACTGCGGATTGCCGATGAAAACGGTGATTCCTCAGCCGACTCCGAAGAGGATGAAGAAGACTTCGGCAAAGATGATGGGTTGCAGGTTACGGACATTCACGAGATCCGCTCGATCAATGAGTTCCTGAAACAGCTCAAGGGTTACGGCATCGCATTGAAGGATTTCTATTCACCCGGCAACCGGAACGGGGAGCCGATCTTCCCGTTTACGATTCACAGCGGCAACAGCAACGTCAAGCTCAGCAGCCTGCGTCAGCTGCTGCCCTCGCTGCGTGATCTGGGTGAAAAAGGCCTGAAACTGACCCGCTTCAAAGGACTGGGCGAAATGAACTCGGAAGAGCTGTGGGACACCAGCATGGATCCTGAGAACCGGGTTCTGTTGCAGGTCGGCATGGAAGATGCCGCTGCCGCCGATGAGATCTTCCGTGTCCTGATGGGTGACGTGGTGGAACCCCGCCGCGAGTTCATCGAGAAGCACGCCCTGGATGTGAAGAACCTCGATATTTAATCATCGAGATCTTCAGCTGGCGAATCAGACGAGATCGGAGCCTTCCAGGGAAGCAATGAACGGAAGGTGCCGATACTCGTTGTTGAAGTCCAGACCGTAGCCGACGACGAAGTGATCGGGAATTTTGAAGCAGTGATAGTCCGGTCCGAAATCGACTTCAGTGGCTTCTTCTTTCCAGAGCAGGACTGCGGTTTTCAGGGAGCGTGGTTCCTGCTCGCTGATCTGCGCGACAACCTTCTGCATGGTTTTCCCGGTATCGAAAATGTCGTCGACCAGCAGGACATCGCGTTCGCTGAGGTCGGGCAGATAATCCAGGTTGACGAACAGCTCACCGGGTTTGGTTGATTTGCCGCGATAGCTGGATGCCTGGAGCAGTCCGACCTGATGCGGTACATCGATGGCACGAATCAGGTCTGCCAGCAGAACCAGGCTGCCGGCGAGGATGCCGATAATCGTTAAGGGGCGACCCTGGTATTCCTGGGCCAGTTCGCGTCCGAGCGCGATTACCCGTGAGTTGATTTCGTTCTGGTCAATAAGAACTTTCAAAGCAACAGCCTTTCGTTAACTTGTCTCGGTCGTATCTCCGGCGAGTTCGGTTTTCATGAACTCTCTGAGCAGCATGGTCGCATACACGCCGGAGGGGAGCGTGAACTCGAAGCGTACCCCGTTCTCTGTCGGTTCCAGCTGGAGTGCTTCCGGCCGGATCAGGTAGGGTCGCCTGGTTCCCGCGGTCAGTTTTTTATAGCGGTTAAACAGATCGGGCTCCAGTCCAAAGTCGTTCAGAACCTGCTGTTCCTGTGCGGATGTTTCCTGAGTCGGCTGTTTCATTTTCGGACCGAACAGGGGGCCGGTAATCATGGTTTCTCCCTGATCGAACCTTTGCTGTTCGGCGGCGACATCTTCAACGACGAACAGTCCCCCCGAAGCACAGACCTGCATGACATCTCCCATTTGAACGGTCTGCTGCTGACCGGCGAGAATCCGGTTGGCGAGCGTGCGATTGAACAGCGCCGACTGCACTGCCGAGAGGGCCAGCCGCTTGAGGGCTTTATTTCGCATGTATTTTCCCGGGACCCGTTTTCCCAGGAGCAGTTTAACCCCCATGTCGAAGGTCTCGTTGTCGCGACCCATTCGCTGGGCACCGTAGTAATTCGGAAAGCCGGTCTGGGCGATCTGTTCCTGAATCGCTTGCGCTTTGTCGAAGGCGTTGTCTTCTGTATCGCGGACGATAATCGAGAAGCGATTCCCTTTGAGGTGCCCGGTTTTGAGTTTGTTCTCGTGTCGGGTTGCTTTAAGAATCTGGATACCGGTGAATTCGAAGGTTTCAACCAGCGGTTCACATTCGGCGGGGACAGACACATATTGACGAGTGACGGCAAAGCGGTCTTTGAGTCCGGCGACGCCGATATCGCGTGGATTGATCTGCAGGATGCGGGCCAGGTTCTTCACCAGGTAGGGGGCGGAGACGTCCCGTTTCTCAATCCAGAGGAACAGGTGCTCGCCGGCTCCCGTGGGTTCATAGACGGGGATTTCGTCGACGACGAAGTCCTCGGGGGTCTGTTTCAGCTGGCCGCCGATCCCCGGTAAGTCTGGTGTCAGAAAAGGGAGTGTTTCGATTTCGGACTCAGACATACGGGGAGATTCTACTATCTATTGGCGATCGCGAGGGAAAACAGCCGGATGAACCCTTCACCCAGTTCGAGGTTCAGGCTGAACTGACTGGCGGTGATTTTAGGAGAAAAGGTTACCAGATCGCCACCGGTAGCGAAGGCGACTTTCGCGGATTCCACAAATTCCGGATCCTTATTCTTCTGACTGGCCAGGGGGAGAATCGAGGCGAATTTCAAAGAGAACAGGAAGGGGGAGCCGGGTTTTGTCTGTTTACCCTGTTTGGCTGCTGCGGAGATGGAGGCGGAGAGCAGTTCCAGGCTCGAAGGTTCGCCCATGGCGACCCAGCACTCTGTATCACTGCAGCCGAGGAAAATAACGGGGTTTTCACCGAAGATATCCCGGGCGTTGTTTTTCACATCATCGGGAGAGATCTGATGAATGACTACACCTTCGACCTCCGCCACATTGGCTTTGATGCCTTTGGTATCTTCTGCCTGGGAAATCAGATCGAAGAATTCCTGCAGGCCTTCGCGGAACGAAGCCGCCTCCTGGAGTTTCAAAGCGCCGATCAATGCCAGTTTCTCGTCGCCGTTCTGAACCAGTTTGATGTGGGCATCGAGTTTCCCGGACTTGACCGTAGATTCTGCTGACTTGAAGATCTTCGCGGCTGGTCCCGGATTGGCTTCGCTGCCGAAAAACACGGGAGGCACATTGGATTTCGACTGTTCGATGACGTCGAGCAACATTTTCTGTTCGATGTCTTTGTGCAGGGGAACGATCGTGTATCCGAGCACATCGGAGTCAGCGGCATTCAGGTAGGAGTACTGGCTGGCTTTCTGCGAGAGTGCTTCCAGCTGTTTTGTTAAATCGGTTCCCGGTTTGGCATCGATACCAAAATGCAGCAGGATCTGTTTTTTCTCCCGGGAGAGTTCGTAACCAAAGGTCAACGCAGCGCCCTCTTTGGCAATCGTCTGGAACTGCTTGAAGATCATCATCGTCGTGGCTTTGCGGCTTTCGAACTGGAGGTCCGTTTCGCTCTCTTTCTTCTGCAGTTGATCGTCGATGCGGGCGCTGGCCAGGTCGACGGCCATCATCCGCATCGGCTCGGGAACGTTCTTCAGCAGCAGAGATGCCGCGATGTCGTATTTTTCTGCCAGCGGTTTGGTGAATTCGTCGGGGTTGTAAAAGTCGCGGTCGAGAGCTTCGCTTTTGATCTGCACGAAGGCATAGTCATGGGCCATCTTCAGGTGCAGGGAGAATTGCGGCAGGGCGACCGTGTAACGGTTCTCCTGATCGGGAACCGGGTTGAGGAGAATGCCGACTTCTTCGAGTGTCGTTTTCAACGCATCCAGGTCTTTGATGGGGATAAAGCCGACGACTTCAGGTTGTGGCGAGATGCCTTCTTTCAAAAAGACAAAGGCGCCTAATGGCCTGGTTTTATCGATGCCATCCAAGTTGCGATACTGGGCCAGAAAGCCTTTGATCATCGCGGGGTACTCGGGTTTGTCGATGGTCGAGAACATATAGTCGACGTCATCCAGGACCCGGTCGATGCTGGCGATCGACGCCACGGCGATGGGCTGGTTCCAGTCGATCTTGTCTTTGCGGGGTTCGTCCGATTTGGGTTGTGCCAGGGCCAGGGTGCTGATGGCCAGAAAGGAGAGGGTCAGAGTCACGCGTTGAAAGAGTGAAGTCCTCGACAATGTCTGCACGGCAGAACCCCTTCATATCAAAGAAGAATCAATGGATAGATGACAATGGAAACAGGGAACGGACCGGATCTCAAGTGAGAACCGGAGCGTCTGTTCCAGTGTACCTGTCTGAGCGGAAACGGGTTACAAGATTTTTGGAATTTCCCGTCAGTTCGTCTGAAATGCATCTTCGACGAGGAAAACGATCAGCGAGCGTGCACCATGGGCACCGATTACCAGTGACTGTTCGATGTCGGCCGTTTTGGACGGGCCGGACATGAAGGTTCCAAAGCTGTTCCCCGCAAAAGCGAGCCGTTCGTAAGCTTCGGCCATGTTGTTGATCACTGCGGAAGCAGGCACGAGCAGGGCAACGTGTTGTGCGAGAAAGTAGAGCACACGCGCTGGTCCGCCATCGTTGGTAATCCAGACGGCGCCGTTTTCTGCAACAGCGAATTCGCCGGGAAGAATGGCAAAATCGATGTCTTCGAAATCGTGGGGGTCAGTGATTTCGGGGATCGAAACATTCGGATTGCCGCATTCGGAGATCTGAGAACAAACCTTTTTCGCATCAGTGAACGCAGGCATTTCTGCGAGTTTCTGAGTTGCCTCGGCAACGTCTTTAACCTGCAGGCAGATTCCACCGACGCCGGAAAGGACCTCGGTGAACTGCGCCGTTGGATCGGGATACTGAATCCACCGCTGTTTGAGTTCGGGGGCTTCCAGGTTGGGGAGTTCGACGGGAGGGACCGACTGCTTCCGGAGCTTGCTGAGAATGTCGTCTTTACTTTTTGTCATGATTCTCTTTCATCCATTCCCGGAAGCTCTGTTTGGGGAACTCGGGCAGCTCCCGCTGTTTTCCCCAGTCATTCAGGCGATTATACAGCAGGAAGCGGGGCAGCTTGGGTACGATCCAGCGTGCCATTTTCCCAGACAGTTTGTAGAGCTTTGGTGCCTGCATCATCCAGGACATCATTTTCATGGAGATCCGTTTGGAGAAGGGGAGGAAGCCCTTGATGCGAATTTCTTTCCGCCAGGTGAGCAGCTGATGGTGTAGATCGATTTTGACCGGACAGACGTCGGTGCAGGATCCACACAGGCTGCAGGCGAAGGGGAGCGAAGAGTTCTCCTTTGGATCACGGGCCGGTCCCAGGATCGAACCGATGGGCCCGGGAACGGTGTTGCTGTAACTGTATCCGCCACTGCGTCGGTAGACGGGGCAGGTATTCATACAGGCGGCGCAACGAATGCAGTTCAGCGAGCGACGGAATTCATCGCTGCCGGAAATTTCACTGCGACCGTTGTCCAGGAGGACGATATGCATTTCCTGTCCGGGGGCTGGTCCATGGAAGTGTGAGGAATAGGTGGTAATCGGTTGTCCGGTCGCCGAGCGGGCCAAAAGTCTGAGAAAGACGCTCAGATCACCGGCCCGGGGAATCAGTTTTTCGATGCCCATGCAGGCGATGTGGAGTTTATTGAGCGAGGTTCCGAGGTCGGCGTTGCCTTCATTCGTGCAGACAACAAAACCACCGGTCTCCGCGATCGCGAAGTTGACCCCGGTAATACCAGCTTCGGCCTGGATGAACTTCTGCCGGAGATGCTGGCGGGCGGCTTCGGTCAGGTACTGGGGATCGGTGGCCCCTTTTTCAGTACCCAGTTTTTCGTGGAACAGCTCGCCGATCTCTTCTTTCTTGATGTGAATTGCGGGCATGACGATGTGACTGGGTGGCATGTTCTGCATCTGTACGATGCGTTCGCCGAGGTCGGTGTCGATGATCTCAATCCCGTGCCGCTCGAGGTAAGGGTTGAGATGACATTCTTCGGTCAGCATCGATTTGCTTTTAACCACGCGGCTCACGTTGTGCTGTTTCAGAATGCCGTGCACGATTTCGTTATGCTCGGTCGCGTTGCGGGCCCAGTGGACGTGCACGCCGCGGGCAGTCGCGTTACGTTCGAATTCTTCGAGCAGGTTTGGCAGATCGGAAACCGTGTGCTGTTTGATCTGTGAAGCCTGTTCGCGGAGCAGTTCCCATTCGGGGAGCTGGTTGACGGCTTTGTCCCGCTTGGAGCGAACGAACCAGAGCGACTGATCATGCCAGTGCGCACGGTCTTTGTTCTCGATGAATTCGGCTGCTAATTGGGGATGTGAAGGCATGTTATAAACACTCAGCAAAAATTTCGGAGATGTGCATGACCCGGATCGGTTTCTTCTGCCGACGGATGATGCCATTCAGATGCATCAGGCAGGACATGTCCAAAGCGGTGAGGACTTCGGTGCCCGCCTGCTCGTGATCGTGGACGCGGTCTTCGCCCATCATGCAGGAGACCGCTTCTTCCGCCACGGAGAACGTTCCCCCGAAGCCGCAGCATTCGTCGGGCCGCTGCAGCTGGGTGATCTCGACACCTTCGATGCTTTCGAGCAGAGCCCGGGCGTTTCCAAAGGGTTCGCCTACGACTTCGCTCGAACTGGCCAGGCGGAGTTCTCGTAAACCGTGACAGCTCTGATGCAGGCCGACTTTGTGAGGGAAGCGACCCGCGAACTGTTTTACTCCCAGTACGGTGGTCAGGTAGTCTGTGAACTCGTAGGTTTTACCTTTGAGGTTTTCGTAGTCGGCATCGTTCTGGAAATATTCGTCATAGTGATGCGTGACCATCGAGACACAGCTTCCCGAGGGGCAGACGACGGCGTCGTACGCTTTGAAAATCTCGACGAAGCGTTTTGCCAGTGGTCCGACTTCATTCGTACAGCCGGTGTTGGCCATCGGTTGACCGCAGCAGGTCTGGCTTTCGGGATAGTCGACTTCGACACCGAAATGCTCGAGGATTTTCAGAGTGGCAATCCCCACCTGTGGGAACAGCTGATCAACATAACAGGGGATAAACAGGCCAACTTTGGGCGCCATGGCAGGAAACTCATCAGGGGTTTCGAAGGGTTCTCAATTCAATCACTGATACTCTCTCTTTTATAGTCCTCCGGGTCATGAATGCCAAGCCGACCACGAGTTGAGAATGCGGACGCTCAGCGAGAAATCGCGGTCAATGTACTCAGAAGCCAAGGAGTCGCGAAATATTAAATCTTCCTGCGTAATTCCTGTGACCCTGATTCAAAGAGGATTCAGCGTACTTACGCAGCTGGTCTATGAGAGACCGCACCCGCGGTTTGCCAGTTATTTTTGATGTGCGCGAGATTCAAGCCACCCACAACGAGATTACTGACTCCCGGATTTTCCAGAACAAACGCAATCGCTTCCGCGGGGGGAAGATGTCCGGAAGCGAGTCCTTTTTTGACCAGAATGCCGAGACCCTGGTCCGCAGCGCGTTGAATCAGTTCTGCGTGCGAAGGATCTTCGAGGTGATATTCGACCATCAAGAGATCAGCCCAGTCCAGAGCCGCAGTGCCACCTGCCACGGTTTTTCCTGAGAGACCGATCCAGCGAATCTTGCCCGCCTGTTGAAACGACTGCAGGACCTCGACAGCATCGCTCTCGTTAAGAATTTTCTGATCGTCTCCGTTGGAGTGAATCAGAACCATGTCCAGCACATCGGTCTTGAGACGTTGCAGACTCCGCTCCAGGCTGGCGGTCAGACTCGCACGAGAATAGTCGTAGTTTGATTGTCCGTTTTCGAAGGTCTCACCGATTTTAGTCGACAGCAGAAACTCAGCGCGGCGGTGTGACAGAAAGCGGCCGATACGTTCTTCGCTGATGCCATACGCGGGTGCCGTGTCGATGTGATTGATACCCAGATCGAGAATCGAGTTGAGCAGCGAATCGGTGGTGGCGTCATCGGGCAGGTCGTAAGCCTGGCTGTATTTAATCTGTTGATTGCGGCCGATTTTGAACGCACCAAAGCCAAGAGCACTGATGGAAGCACCCGTATTTCCCAGGGGACGATATTGCATGCTGATGAGTCTTTCTGCTTCAGGCGGCGGTGGTACGTGTGTCGTTCTCTTCCAGCGTCAGCCACTCCGATGCTGTCTCCCAGGGAGGCAGAGCGACAGTGGGGCGGGCTAATTTCTGGAGTGCCGTGAGATCGGACTGGTTGCCAGACGCAGGCGAGATTCCCTGTTTCTTGAGGCAGTCGAACACATCTTCTGCCAGCTGTGGTGCCAGAGCCAGTTTGGTAGGCCAGGCGGTGATCAGATTCCCTTCGACAACCAGTTGAGGTGTTTCCGGTCGCAGGCCTGACTTCGTGGCTCCTTCGGCACGATCAACCTGGTACGAAGTCCATTCCAGGCCGGAGACGTTGATCCCGGGCATGACAGCCTTTAGCTCCCGGGCAGCGTGAGCGACGAGTTCCTGTCGAGACTGACCAACGCCCTGTTCGGCGATTTGTCCTCCCAGTTGCCAGACAGTACGTCCCAGGGAGTCGGTATCTGATGTGATCGTGACCCGCGTTTTAGCGCCGTCGACACAATGTCCATTAAACGGCGGCAGTTCACCCCGCACGAGAACCATGTGCAGGGGGCGTCGTTGCATGAAGGGGGCGGTCTGAGAAACGGCATCCGGACGTGCCTGGGTGCGAAGCGATTCGTTACCGCTGCCGGCAGTCAGCAGAACAGAGCTAGTGTTGATCGTAAGTGGATCGTCCTCGGTGGTCTGCAGTTGAACCGCGGTGATGTTTCCGTGTGTGTCTGTTTGAAAGGTCAGCTGTGCGGGATCATATTTAAAAATCTGGTCGGCGTGCGTTTGTGCCAGATTGCTGATCAGGCTGAAGGGGGAGATCACCTGTTCTTCCATGACGCCGATGGAACCGGGGCAGCCGGCGAGGACCGACGGTGTTTCGTCAGCGGTCAGACTTCGGGGCGCGACGCGGAGACCCATTTTGGCACCAAACATTCCCAGCCGGGAGGAGAGGGATTCGGTTCGCCAGAGATAACAGTGGGGTGAGCGGACTTCGGTCTGCGAGAGATCGGGGGTCTGTTCGCCGGTGAGGGATTTCCGCCAGATCAACGGCATCTCGCGAATTCCGCGTGCGGATCCGGTCATCATGCCCTGCAGTGTGTATTTCAATCCGCCGTGAATGATGCCCTGGGAAGCGATGGTCTGGCCACTGCCCAGTTCGAAAGCTTCGAGCAGAAGACACCGGTATCCCCGCCGCGTGGCTTCGCTCAGGGTCCAGAGGCCGGCAATGCCTCCTCCGAAGATAATCAGATCTGCCGCAGGCACGATGAGAATCCTTTCTCACAATGAGAAGGTGTCCCTTCCCGTAAAACGTCAATTTGAACGGAGTTGAAGCTGTTTTTTAATGATTTTACCCCGATTCGGGAAGGTGAATCGGGGTAAAATGCGTGTTCAGAATGTCAGTTTCAGCGAAAAAGGAGCTGTCGAGGCATCCAGATTAAATGGAGGCCCGGGCTTCTTTCTTGAGCAGCACGATGGCTTCGACTTCGACTGAGATGTTACCGGGCAGGGAACCCATGCCGACGGCACTGCGGGCGGCGCGACCATTTTCGCCGAAAATCTGCACCATCAGATCGCTGAAGCCGTTGATGACCTGCGGATGATGTTTGAAATCGGGGGCGGCATTGACCATGCCGAGCACTTTGACGAAGCGATCGATGCGATTCAGGTCACCCAGGTACTGTTTGAGGGTCGCCAGCATGGTCAGACCAACAGCGCGGGCCGCTTCGACCCCCTGTTCTTCGGTGATTTCTTCGCCAACCCGTCCTTTGTGCATAGAGCCATCCGTTTTGACGGGACCATGACCGGAGATATACAGCATGTCTTCCACCTGGACGACGGGGTTATAGATTCCACCTGGTTTGGGGGCTTCAGGGAGTTCCAGATTCAGTTCCTGAATTTTTGCCTCGATGCTCATTTTCGGTTCCTGTGTTTAAAAAGTTCGATTCGATCGGAAAGTGTCATTTCAGGCAGCCGATTCCCGGGCGGGCGAGGGGTGCCGACTCCATTCCAGAATAAAACGAGCCCTGCTGATTTCCAATCGCCCGACGAACACTCTTTTCAAAAACAGAATGATCCGGGTGAAGTCCAATTCCGTATCCAATACGGGCAGGCGTGGAAAAATAGAAAAAGCGTGTAAAAATCCTTTCGGAACTGACTATCAGACCGTTATGATACGCGGGAGAGAGACCTCTCGAAATCAACTACTTGCAGGGAGTTAAGCAGACTATGGATAATCTTTGGCAAATCGCAGGATTCCTGCTCGGGGGATTTTGTATCATCCTGGGCATCGTCTTTCTGGCGTTGTTCGCCCGGTATTTCAAGCTCTGGATCCAGGCCTTCTTTTCCCGTGCGAAGATTGGCCCGTTATCTCTGGTCTTCATGTCGCTCCGGAAGGTAAAACCTTCGGTGATTGTCGACACCAAAATTATGGCGGTCCAGGCGGGGCTGACAGACATTCCCACGCAGTCCTATGAAGCCCATTACCTGGCAGGGGGCAATGTGCATCGCGTGGTGCATGCCCTGATTGTTGCACACCGGGCCCGGATCGAACTCGACTGGGATACCGCCTGTGCGATCGATCTGGCAGGACGAAACATCATCAGCGCGGTGGAAACCAGCGTGGATCCCAAAGTCATCGACTGTCCCGATCCGAAGAAGAGCGGTCGTCCGACTCTGGACGGCGTCGCGAAAGACGGCATTCAGCTGAAAGCCCGTGCTCGCGTCACAGTGCGAACCAACCTGAACCAGTTGGTGGGTGGGGCTACGGAAGATACGGTGATCGCTCGCGTCGGCGAGGGGATCGTCTCTGCCATCGGTTCCTGTGAAAGTCATAAAGAAGTTCTGGCGAATCCGTCCGTGATTGCCCGCAATGTGCTGGCCCGGGGCCTGGATTCCCAGACTGCGTTTTCGATTGTTTCAATTGATATCGCCGACATTGATGTGGGCGAGAATATTGGCGCCCGTCTGCGGGCAGACCAGGCGGAAGCCGACGTACGAATTGCCCAGGCCCGGGCAGAAGAACGCCGTGCTGAGGCGGTTGCCTCCGAACAGGAGATGGTAGCCCGAACTCAGGAAAACCAGGCGAAAGTCGTCCTGGCGGAAGCAGAAGTGCCTCTGGCGATGGCCGAAGCCTTCTCACATGGTAATTTACGGGCAGTTTAACTGATGTAATGATCAGTAAATAAGAGGTTGTCGATCAATACAATCAGTCCGGCTGTAAGGGATTCAACAGCACCAGAAATGGTTTCAAAGCGGACTTGATTGAGAGGTCGATGAATTAAAGCAGCCAGACAGGATGTGTTTTTGTAAAAACTGGTTGAAATTTAGTCTGGTGATTGACTAATATGGTGTCAGTAACAGCAGCAGGAGGTTGTTGTGGACTGAATTCTCCGGATCACCTCGAGAGAGTTTTTGTTTACCTATGGCAGAAATCGCAAATATCAATATTACGGAAAAACAACTGGACCTCCTTTTGTCAGGTTTGCGCTACGTTAAAAGTGCGGAAAAGCTGCGAGTGGAAGATCCCACACCTGAATACGTCCGTAGCCGGACCGAGAAGCTGGAAGAAATTACCGCTCTCGAAAAGACTCTGAATTCTTCACCGCGCCAGGAAAGTGCTGCTCAGGTTTGAGAATTACCAGCGCTTAGGTTGAGTTTAGTTCCCAGATTCAATTCAATAGGACGGTTCGCGTTGCGCGCATTGGCCCAGTCCCGCCGCGCAGCGTACCGTGTTTGTTATGATCTGATGAGATGGGAATACCTTACCTCCTATGCGTTATGAGCATGTCTGCGTCGAAGCTGTCAGTTGTACGCTTCCCCCCCACGTTGTCACTTCGGATGAACTCGAAGCGCGTCTGGCCCCGGTTTACGATCGATTAGGTCTGCCTGCGGGCCGACTTGAGCTGATGACAGGTATCCAGGAACGCCGCTTTTTTGATCCCGGAACGCTCCCCGGTTCGATCAGTGCGCAGACCGTCAATCAAATGCTCGACGAAAGTGGATTCGACCGCAAACACATCGGCGGCCTGATTCATGGCTCCGTCTGTCGCGATCAGCTGGAACCAGCGACCGCCAGTGGTGTGCATCATGCCACACAACTTCCCCAGAATTCCCTCGTTCTGGACGTCAGTAATGCCTGCCTGGGTCTCTTAAACGGCATGGTTTTCCTGGCCAATATGATCGAAATGGGTCAGATTCGAGCTGGAATTGTGGTGGGAACCGAAGTCGGACGCGATCTGGTGGAAGGGACCATCGATGATCTGCTGGAAGACAACACGCTGACCCGCAAGTCGATCAAGAATCATTTTGCCTCGCTGACGATTGGTAGTGGCTCTGCAGCGATCCTGCTTTGTGACCGTAAGTTAAGTAAAACCGGTCATCGTCTGCTGGGGGGGAGTTTCCAGACTGACACGTCCAGTCACGAGCTCTGTGCCGGGGGTGTCGAAGCCCAGAAGCACGGCGATCACCGTCCGCGGATGCAGACCGATTCCGAATCCCTGCTGGTGGCAGGAGTTAACCTGGCGATTCCGACCTGGGAAGCGACCAAAACCACGCTGGGTTGGGAAAACGAGGATGTGAACCAGGTCTTCACACATCAGGTCGGTAAAGCCCACCGGAAACTGCTACTGGACAAGCTGGGCCTCGATCCTGCCCTAGATTACCCAACCGTTGAACGGCTGGGTAACACTGGAGCCGCAGCCCTCCCCATGGCATGGGCGCTGGGGATTCAGGATCAGATTCTGCAGGACGACGCTAAAATTGCCCTGCTGGGAATCGGCAGTGGTCTGAATTCTCTCATGCTGGGTGTCCAATGGTAAGACGCGCGTCTCCGCGAGAATAATTCAGTCTTCTTTCTGAATCTGGAATCCTGGTTGCCTGTAGCGGTTATATTAACTGGTGGGGTTCTTGTTGATTTGCCGTTCCGGGGGATCGTGCCTGCCCTGAGTCCGTTTGGACACTAAGTTCCGATTATTACTGAAAATCGGAACGCTCGGCATATCTGGATTGCCGGAAATGTTCCGATGTTTGCCAGTAGCGATGCCTGCTACCGGTCTTGAGGTACAAGATCGAAGTTCGCGGTACATGAAGTTTTTCCGCGGCTGGTTTTTTTCAGCGCGCTCTCAGTCACTTTCAGGGATGTCACAGACAGGATCCGCCAGATGCGTTTACGCTCTCTCTTATCAGTTGGTTGTGTACTCTCCTCTTTGACGGCTGCCGAACTCAAAGCGGAAAATCTGGGGTCCATTGTTCCCCCCGCTCCCGCAGCGCAGTCTGAGAATGCAGATGAAGAGGCTCAGCTGACACCCGTCGCAGAAGTCTTTCAACCTGGCGCAGATCCGATTGAGTCGGAAGAGAATCCGCAACCAGAGACCCTGAATGAAACTGAGGAGTCCGAAGACCAGATCATCTTCGACGATCCCTCGCCGGTCAAACCGCCCGCCGATCCGTATAAGCCTCTGTTCTACGACAACACGTTTGGCAGCTACCTCAGTAATCCCAACCATCCCTGGCTGTTGGGAGAACGGTTGAAGGAGATGCCGCTGGGCGATGAATGTTCGCCTTACACTCTGTCGGTGGGTGGCGAACTCCGGCACCGCTGGATGCACGAGCAGAACCGGCTGCGTCCCGGCGGACCAATCAATACCGATTATAATCTGTGGCGCTGGCGTCAGTACTTCGATCTGCATATCAGCGATTTTGCCCGCGTCTATTTTGAAGGCATTGATGCCTCGATCTTCGATAACGATCTGCCTCCCACGCCGATTGATATTAACCGCTGGAATGTGCAGAACGCGTTTGTTGATGTCAAACTGCATGAATGGGATGGCGCGCCTGGCTGGTTTCGCTATGGTCGCCAGGAAATGTTGTACGGTTCTCAGCACCTGATCTCGCCACTGGACTGGTCGAATACCCGCCGGAACTTTGAAGGATTCAAATACTTTCACCATACCGATTCGGTACACTTCGACGCCTTCATCACCAACCCGGTTAACGCAGCAGCCGGAAATCAGCCGCTGTCCCGATATGACAATGGCCGGGATAAGCCGGATACCTCGGTCACGTTCAGCGGTATCTACATGACATTCCTGGACGCCGGTCCTGAGCTGATCGACCTGTATTATCTCTGGCTGCGTGATGAAACCAACACGCCGAACCGTCCCGATGGTTCACGTCATACCCTGGGGGGGCGCTATAAAAACTCCTGGGAAGTTCAGAACGAATGCTGTCAGGTTACCCGCATCTGGGACTTTGAAACCGAAGGTGCTTACCAGTTCGGGAACGATGACAGCAAGCGTGTATCGGCAGGGTTCTGGACCGCCGTACTGGGTCACACCTGGACCACGGTTCCCTGGCAGCCCCGTTTGAGTGGTCTGTTCTACTACGGTTCAGGGAACCACGATCCCAACGGAAGCACGAACAATACGTTCAACACGCTCTACCCGCTCGGCCACGCCTACTGGGGGATCATCGACAACCTGTCCGGTCAGAACCTGTTTGACTGGAGTCTGCAACTGAATGCGAAGCCGGCGAAGAAGGTAAGCCTGGTCAGTGCGTTCCACTGGTTCGAAAAGGCCACCAGCAACGACTACCTGTATAACGTCGCCGGTGCCCCGGTGGGAACGCTGGGAGGCAGCCGCGACATCGGACAGGAACTTGACCTGATCGCCATCTACAAGTTCAACCCGAACTTCAATATTCAGGCCGGCTACTCCTGGTTCTGGTATGGCGACTTCGTCGGGACCAACATTCCACCACGGAATACCGCGACTCAGTTCTATGTGCAGACGACTGTGCGGTATTGATCTGGTTGTGGGATGAGTTGATCTTTCGCCGGGTGGTCCCTTTTTTCTTTAAGGTATGAGCATCTCGTCTACGGTTCTGAAACCAGGGTTTCTTTTGGCTGCAACTGCGTATCAATCCAATCGGCCATTTTGGCGACTTCTTCGTGGATTGTGGGCCAGGGGTGGCCGCCTCCCTGTTTGACGATCAGTGTTACGGGGACGTTCGCTTTTTCCAGTGCTGCGACCATGGTGCGTGACTGTTGGATGGGAACGGTGAAGTCGGCGGTGCCGTGAATCAGCAGGAACGGAGGCAGGCCGGGCTGAACCAGGCGGGCGGGGGAGAACGAGGTGCGGAGTTCGTCCAGCTTCTGTTCGTCGATGGTCTCCGCTCCTTTAGGAGTGATCAGTTGGCGGATGGCTTGCGACAGGCGATCGCTGCCGGTGATGTCGAGTTTCAGGCCGCCGTAATTCATCAGGTCGGTGGGGGGGAAGAAGACGGCGACGGCTTTGACGCGGGTTTTGGCAGTGGGTTCGGCAGCGGAGACGGCGGCCATGCAGGCGAGGTGGCCACCCGCGGAAGCACCGAGCAGAGCCAGGCGATCGGGATCGATTTTATATTCGCCGGCATGGGCTTTGACCCAGAGGATGCCGCGGTTCACATTCTCGAGCATTTCGGGTCCGTTGAATTTGTCGATGGATCCAGGTCGGATGGCGAAAATGGTGTAGCCACGACTGCAGAAGATGTCGAACATCTGCGCCCGCTCGTGATCGCGGAGTTTGCCCCGGTCTGAGTGATACGCGCCGGAAACCACATCGACAATCGCCAGGCCGTTGGACTTGCCGGTGGGGGTGAAGATATCCATCAACAGTCCCACGCCGTGCACTTCCGCGTAGACGACATTTTTCTGTTGCTGATAGAGTGCCACGGGCTGTTCAGCGGCGTTAACCGGTTTGCTGACAGGGACTAAGAGCAGTAAAGCACAGAGAGACAGAGTTCGCACGCTGGAAACCATCGACATAAAATCGGACCTGATCGCGGAATTGATAAATAAAAAGAACCGTTTCACGAATCTTACCAGACAGGGGCAGTGTTTCGAAACAAAAAAACGAACCGGGGGGCTGCCGGTTCTTACCGGAAAAGTCTCGCATTTGTTTCAGAAAAACGGCTAAAATGAAGTGGAACACGAAATTTTCAGAGGTTGCCCGCATGACAGGTAAAGACAGACAGCGATTCGGCAGCATCTCCCGGCGCGATTTCATGCGTCTCTCGGCCCTGGGTGTGCTGGGGACCGGAATGTCCGGCTGGATGAGACGGTTGGCAGCAGAGACGGCGCAGAATCCGCAGCGCAAACGTTCGTGTATTCTGCTCTGGATGTCGGGCGGGCCCAGTCAGTGTGATACTTTCGATCTGAAGCCGGACCATGAGAACGGCGGTCCGTTCAAACCGATTGACACTTCTGTGCCCGGAATTCAGATTTCGGAGCACCTGCCTCAGCTGGCGAAGGCAATGCAGCACCTGGTGCCGATTCGCTCCATGAGTACCAAAGAGGGTGATCATACGCGGGCGACATATTTATTACGCACCGGTTATCTGCCCTCGGGTCCGCTGAGTTATCCGGCCATCGGTTCGCTGTTGAGTAAAGAGCTGGGGCGTGATGAATCCGAGCTGCCGAACTTCGTGAGTATCGCCCCGAACAAAACATTGAGCCCCAACGCGTACGGCCCCGGATTTCTCGGACCCCAGTATGCGCCGCTGGTTGTCGGTGAAGGGGCGGGCTTCGTGCAGAACGACGAGATGAATCTGGATGCGGCTCTGAAAGTGAAAAACCTGGAACTGCCTCAGGGAATCAACCGGAAGCAGGCGGATGCCCGGCTCTCGATTCTCAAAGACCTGGAAGACGACTTTCAGGCAACCCACCCGGGAGTGCCGACCAGCAGTCATCGGAGTGCGTATGCTGCGGCAGTGCGGATGATGCGTTCCAAGGCGATCGAAGCGTTTCAACTGGACCAGGAACCGGATGCCCTGCGGGACGCCTACGGTCGGAACCGGTTTGGCCAGGGATGTCTGCTCGCCCGGCGGCTCGTCGAACAGGGAGTTCCCTTTGTCGAGGTTTCGCTCAACGGGGTGCAGGGTTCGAACGCGTTCGGCTGGGACACGCATCAGGATAATTTCGAAGCCGTCAAGAGTCTGAGCGAAGTGCTCGACCCGGGCTGGGGAACGTTAATGAGTGACCTGGAACAACGGGGGCTCTTGGATTCGACGCTGGTAGTCTGGATGGGTGAATTCGGTCGTACGCCGAAGATTAACCAGAACACGGGTCGCGATCATTTTCCCGCAGCCTGGTCGACAGTGATCGGCGGTGGTGGGATTCGCGGCGGACAGGTGGTCGGCAAGACCAGCGAGGATGGGATGAAAGTGACCGATCAGCCAGTCACTGTTCCCGATCTGATGGCCACGATCTGTAAAGCACTGGGCCTCGATCCGGAGAAGCAGAACATGTCGAACATCGGCCGCCCGATTCCATTGGCTGACCATGGGGCAACGCCGATTGGTTCGATTTTGCGGGGGTGAGCTTGTTAGACATTGGTTCGATGCTCTGTTGTGGAATGTCAGCGTGAGCTGAGACCTCCTGCTCGCTGCGCTCGGCCCGAATTTTATTCGGGCTTACCCTTCTTTTTGAGGGTTGTATCTGGATCCCTTGTGAGCGTGAATTTCTTTGTTCTCCGCCAGGCGGGCGACCACACAGGGTTCGCCCCTACCTCTCGATTACAGTTCGTGACTTAATCAGAACAGGCTGTAGATCAGGATCTGAATGGTTAATGCAAGGCCGGCCCAGACTTTGAGGTTCTGGTACCAGTGGGTGGCGTTTTCCGGGGTTGTGTTTTCGCGGGGGAGACTCAGGACCCAGATCAGGACGGCGATCAATGTGCCGACAAACAGGGCCCGTACGCACCAGAGGGGAATCTGGACGACAAGATCGCGGACGAAATATCCAATGTGATGCAGTGGGGTCATGCTTCACCTCTGCGGGGCTGGAGACTGAAGACCAGGCCGTCGATTTTTTCGGTGGGCTCGGGTTTGGTACACAGGCTGATGATTACAATCAGCGAGAAGGAAACGACAAACGCCCAGATCGAAAAGTAGAGGAACGGCTCAGAGATCTGGAACAGGGGCTCGAGGCCCAGGGCGGTGTAGACGTCGGGCTGATTCAGGGCGAACAGGGTGATCGAGAAACAGACACCGACGAGGAATCCGATCAGGGCGGCAACGCCGGTCGCCCGTCTCCAGAGCAGGCCGGTGATCAGCAGGGCGAATGCGGGTCCCTGGAAGAAGGCCATCAGCGTCTGGAAAATGGTGTAGATGCCTTCGCTGCGGTTCATCAGGAAGAAGGAAAATCCGACGGCCCAGATCACGAGCAGAAACGTGACCACGCGACCCACCATGAGCAGGGAGACATCACTGGCGTCCCGGCGATAGAAGCGTTTGTAAAAGTCATTGGAGACGATGGTTGAGGCGGAGTTGAGATACGAGTCGATGCTGGACATCAGCGCTGCCAGGAACGCGGCGAGGAACAGCCCTTTGAGACCGACGGGCAGCAGATGCGAAATCAGTTCGGGGAAGGCCTGGTCTCCATCGGTCAGTTCGGGGAATTTGATAAAGGCGATCAGGCCGGGCACCGCGACGACCACGGGGACCAGGTTTTTAAGCAGGGCTCCCCAGACATACGCGGCCTTGGCTTCGAATTCACTGGCGGCCCCTAACGAACGCTGCACGATGGCCTGGTTACCGATCCAGTAAGCGGGGCTCAGAATCAGCGCCAGGCCGAAGAAGATCCCGGTCCAGGGGAAGGGGGTGTCTGCATCGGCGGGCAGGATCAGCGAGGTGTGCAGCAGGTCCTCCTCCTCTGTTTCAGGAGCCTGTTCCATTGCCGCACCATCGACGGGCTCCATTTTCTGGGCCAGTTCCCGTTCTTTGATCTTGGCCTGAAATTCGTCGATACCGCCGACATCAATGATGCCGATGACCAGGACCAGCAGGCAACCGCCGATCATGATGATACACTGAATCATGTCGGTGTAGACCACGGCGGCGAGTCCGCCGGAGATGGTATAGATGCCGACGAGGACCGCGGTGAGATAGATGCAGGCATTGACACTCATGCCCAGGTGCAGGCTCATCATTTTCGCAGAAGCCAGAAGCATGATGCCCAGGTTGCAGGCCATGAAGATGATCCAGCAGAGGGCCAGTGCGGAACGGACAGAGACGTTAAACCGCCGTTCCATGTATTCGGGAATCGTGGTTACGCCGCTCCGCCAGAAAAAGGGAATGAACACGAATGCCCCGATGATCATCGCGGGAACACAGCCGATCCATTCGAAGTTACCGACGGCCAGACCATGCGAGAAGGCAGCGCCTCCGGTGCCGATGATGTCGACCGCGCCGATGTCGGTCGCGACGAGTGACATGCCGATGGCCCACCACGGGAGGCGGCGACCGGCGAGAAAGTAATCCGAACCGGTTTTAATCTTGGAGCCGATATAGAGTCCCAGCCCCAGCGTTCCGATCAGATAGGCGAAGATGACGGCGTAATCGAGGAACGACAGTGTCTGCATAAGGATCTCACCCTGGTAGCATTGTGGCCTGGGAAGAAAACAGGTTTATACTGCAGGCACTCACGAGCGTTGGGGCCTGGTGGTTTCTACCATACAGCGTCTTGCAGGAAAAATCGACTCAACACAGGGGATTTCATGAGAGAGCCCGGCGGGTGATTATTTCTGCGGCGCTGCGAGTGTTTTTTTGATCTGGGGAATCAGCAGATCGGCGACTTTCCGCTGGCCGGCGGTATTGGGATGCATGCCGTCGAGCAGCAGGTCATCGGTCGACTGATCGGGTTGTTTGTCGAACTCTTCAAAGGCGGCGTAGATGTCAACCAGCGGGACCTGTTTCTCGCGGGCAATCTCACGGACCGACTGGGCGTAGTCTTTCAGAAACAGGTTGAAGCCCTGGGGATCATCGGGATCGTAGGGCGGCTTGCCATACAGTTTTTTAATACGCGGAATCCAGCGGAGCGAATTCGAAGTCATGAGGATGACCTTGATATCACGTTGCTGCAGCTGATCGATGAGCGAACGGAGGTTGGCCTCGTACTGTTTCTGTGAAACGCGCGAGGCTTTCGCGGGAGGATCTTTCCAGACATCGACAGCAGAATCGTTGATGCCGAACTGAATGACCACCAGATCGGGCTGTTTGGCCAGCACGTCTTTCTCGAACCGGGCGATGGCGTTCTGCGTGGTGTTGCCGCCGATGCCGGCATTGATCACCTTGACGGGAACCCCCTGCTGCGGCAGTTCTTTCGCGAGGATCATGGAATAGACGACCAGCGGACCACGGGTGGCGGTGGTGGAATCACCGAAGGTGACGATGGTCGTCGGCTCCGCAGCAGAGAGGCTGTCTGTAGTGAAATGCAGGCCTGTCAGCAGTGCGCAGGTCAGCAGGAAGGTGGCAGCGCGGTGAATCATGGTGGAAAGCCCTGTTTCGGATGCGGTGTGAATGATGTTGCTCAGCGCGTTCCTTCAGACTAAACAATGTCGCAGAGGCATGCAATTCCGAAGTATAAAGAACGTGTTGCTCGCGCGTGGGTTCATTCCAGGTCGAGCAGAATGGAATTGCGTTCGCCATTGACGTCGACCACGAGTGGCGTGGTTTCCTTACTCAGGTATTTGTCGGGCACGCGGGGGACATCGTCCGGTACGGTACTGCCATCCGGGTTTTCATAGGAGACCAGCACGACGACTTTGTGTTTGCCCAGGATCGCACCGTCGCCGGTTTCGTAGGTCGAGAGCGAGTAGTTTCCGTCCTGGCCGATCATCCCTACTGCATGTTTGCCGCCGTCGACAGGGAAGAACATCACCGTTCCCGTTTTGAGGTCCTGGTTCTGACAGACGACTTTACCTTCCACCTGACCGGTGGGTTTGCGATCTGCGTTGGCGCCACAGCCGGTGCCAACACTCAGGATAAGCAGTAGTCCCAGAACGCGTTGAAGGTGTCTGCAAGTCATCTGTCTCTGTCCCGTCAATAAAGTTCTGCTGGCGCTGAAAGTGAACCGACTGTTACTGAGGCAGGCCGCCCGTGGGTAAGCCGTCGGACATGTGGCCCAGCTGCTGGAACACCTGCAGGTCCATGTTTTCGCTCAGGAAATGCACGCTGCCATCACCGACCAGGAAGTGGGCGCCCCCTTCGTGGAAACTCTGAGAGGCGGTGGTCTGTGGCCAGCCGATGCTGGGATACTGACAGGGCGAGGGGCCACAGAGCAAAGAGGAACTGTTGATCGCATATGCGGTAGGCACCGGACTGTCGCTGGAGACCCAGGCGCTGAACGGGTTATATTTCGGCGAGCTTTCCCCGACGGCCAGCGTATTGGAAACGCCGTCGGTCATATCACGGAAGCGAACGACTTTGGTTTGTCGGCGGCGGAACAAGCCCCCCGGTCCGTTATCGGGGTGCAGACCGGCGACGCCCGTGTAAGTAGTTACCGCGGCGGTCTGTGTATAAGGGCCGCCCGAGGGGTCACAGTTGCCTGACGAACCGACGGTGCCGCTGGCTCCGGTCGCATTTCCGGGAAAGCACCAGTTGGTGTGCAGATCACTTTTGATGGCCGATGTCGGATCGCTGGGACAGAGGTAAACCGGGAGGATGGTCTGGCAGAGTTCCAGGTGAGTCGGCTCGGTGATGCGGAGGCTGAAGTTGAATTTGTTATACAGGGGTCCCTGATCGATGAGGGGCAGAATCATGACCCGCCAGCTGAAACCGTTGGGGAGGTTGTTGGGTCCGCCGTTGGAATTCGGAGGCAGGGAACCGTGGGCTTCGTGATAGCCGTGCAGGGCGATACCCAGCTGTTTCAGATTATTTTTGCAGGTCGAGCGACGGGCAGCTTCGCGGGCCTGTTGTACTGCCGGCAGGAGGAGAGCGATCAAAATCGCAATGATGGCGATGACGACCAGCAACTCAATCAACGTAAACGCACGACGGGGGAACCTGGCTGAACTCATCACTTACCTCCGGTCAGAATAACAGAACTCCCGCCATTCGGAGCAGAATGACAGGCAGAATCGTGATTACAACACAGTCGAAGCTGGTGCCGGTAAGAAGGGAGTGAAGCTAATTTCATATTTGATTCTGGCACCAATGTTATATTGGTAGTATTCTTTGGCGCCAATGTCAAATAGTTTTCGTACAATCTTATTTATTTTTGAATGATTCGTTTTCGGAGAGAAAGTTCAGCGGGATGCGGGCGCAGGCTCTCTGTGGAGACTCAGGCCTGGAGGATCGCAGACAGACTGATTGCTGGTAACGCGGGCAGACTGTGGACTTAGAACAGATATCCCTGACCGTGGTCCCGTCGACAGCTGGAGAGCTGGGCCAGGTGGAAGCCGAAGTGGCTGGTGAGGATCAGCGCGACCGCGTGGCCGACCGTCTGGACCGGAGTGCCATCGAAGAGTTCGATGCCGTGTGGCTTTTCGAGATCGGCGGGCGATGCCTGGGAGGCGAGCGAACGCAGGGTTTCGTAGGCAGTGAGGACCGCGGCGATCAGCGGGGCGCGTTTGAGTTTTTCGTCCGGCTGGACTTCATCTGTGGAGCCGGGGCCAAACGCCTGCACCCAGAAGGAGTGTGTCAGTTTACCGCCGAGGAAGGTCTGCCCCATTTCCCCGACGATGGCCAGGTGGCCGAGGATCCAGGCGGGGGGATGGCCGTGTCCCTGTCCGGGCATGAAGAGCGTCTCTTCCGGGAGATCGGCCATGATCGTTTCGAATTGTTTCATCTGCAACTGGTTGAGAGCGATTTCATTTTCGAACATGGCGCATTGCACTCCGGGGTTTTTCTGGTGATGGGAACTTCTACACTGATAATACAGTAGTCGCGGGGGAGTGGGGAGTCAATAATATAGTGCTAACCGATGGAGTGGTCAGTTTAAACTTTTGTGTATCTCATTTATCCCCCGAAAAGGGATCAGTCAAACGATGAGAAAATCGAATCTGATAGCGTTTGGTTTCTACTGTGAAACAGTCCCACAACTTCGAAGAAAACTTCCGAGTATCAAAGAAGCAGAATTCCTGGATACAGTTCATCCTCTGAAAGCGAAGATTCTACGTTATCTTGAAGAAGGTGAAATCAATGGGGAAGCATTTGGTTGTAATGTTTATGATCCGTTTACAAAACCGCCAACGAAGTTAACGACTAACATTCCCATGCTGACTGATGGGGTCTGGATCTGGCCTTCTTTTATTACGTATTTCATCAATCGATATGATTTGTCTCTTCCGGACAAATTGATTGAACACATGCAGAATAACGACTGGCGTGTTCCGAAAGTGTTTGAAGATTCTCTGGAAGACTCATCTGAAGAATATCAAGAGGTCATTCGCTCAAAGGAAGAGATTGAAGCAATCCCGGTACCTCGCACTTTCCTCGAATACTTTCCCAGACAATGGAATGAATTTGCTGACCTGTTTGTCGACTGTTCTTCTTTTGAACACTGCTATGAGATATGTCAATCGTGCGTCTCTCAGATCATTGAACTGTTTCAGCTTGATGCACTGGACGCCCGCGGACGTTTCTTGCTGTCTGATATGTTGATGAACGAACCTGTGCCACCTAAGTTTGTGGGACCGAATTGTGACAAAGCGAGCCGGGAGCAAATTGCAGAAGCTCGGGAAACATTATTTATATCCTTGCTCGATTCCGATCAGCAGCTACCTCTGAGCTGGAATACAGAGGAATATATCTGGCTAGAGAGGAAAGAATCGAGTTGGGGTATTACAAAAGAATACAGAAAAGAGGCGTACGAGCGTTATAACAAGAACCTCTAATATCAGGTATCAAATTCAGCTCAGCAGATTCATTCTCTTCCAATGTTTTTTAGAACCACGAAATTCACGGTAATTTTTATTAATCAGCACAGAGTTCTGCGAGGGGAATCACGGCGAGTTCGGCGCTGTTGAGATTGGCGCGGCGGCCGCCGTTGTTGGAGTAGCCAACATACAGCTTGCCGTTGTGTTCCAGGGCGCAGGGGTAGGAGAGGCTCAGTCGTTTGGCGGATTCTCCAGGCTGATCGGGGTGCAGGGACCGCCGGATGACATAGAGTTTCGAGAAGACGTTTTCACCCGGACGGGAGACGGCGATGGTCAGGGGGGACCGCCGACCGCCGATGCCTTGGGCACTGTTGCTGACCAGGTAGCGTTGCCCGTTACTGAGGACGCCGGTGGCCGGTTTGGAGGGGGCCATCGACAGATTGCTGACGCGGGAGGGGCTCCAGGTTTGGCCCTGATCTTCACTGATCGCGAGCAGGGCCTGGGTGCCACCGCCGTAGCGGGCGAGATTGAACACACGCTGGCCGTCGATCCAGAGCGCACATTCGCCCCACATGCGGGTGATGTTTTTCGCAGCGGGGATCTGCACGTAGTCCCATTTCGTGAGGTCGTCACCGTGACTGATGGCGACAGCGGCGGGGAAGAGGCGATCCCCTGCGTAAGGACCGCCGGTGAGGCCGGGCATGATCCAGTTGCCGTTCTGCAGGCGGACCGGTTGATTCATGGGCCAGAAACCGTTCTCGATGATAGTGCCGTGCTTTTTCCAGGTGCCGGTTTTTTCATCGAGCGAATAGGCGCGGGTGTGAATCTTCTGCATGTGGTTATAGTAGGCTCCCTGGAAGGCCCAGAGCTGTCCCTGGTGTGAGTGTAAGACGCCGTGACTGACGGCGAGGTTCTCTTCGTCGCCGGCGTCGATCAGCTGGAGGTCACTCCAGGTCTTGCCGTCGTCGCTGCTGACGCGATACTGGGCTTCCTCGCCGACAGTGTTTTCTTTCCCTTTATTGTGTCCGAAGGAGGCATAGAGTTTTCCCTTGTGCCAGCAGAGTCCGACGCCGTGCAGAAAGGTGTAGCCGTCGCGGGGCTGGTCCCATTTCTTGATGACTTCAAAGCGGACGTTCTTGAGTTTCGGAATATCCGCGGCGGCGGGCAGGGGCCGGCTGTCGTCCCAGAGCGGGTAAAGGGCAGGATCGTTCGCGTGGAGCGGTGCCAGAGCAAGGAGTGTCGCCACAACCAGGGTGAGCAGCTTCATGTGGTGTGCCTTGTGTGTGAGTTTGAATGCTGAAGCGTCATGTGATGTTTATAACGTAGTCGGGAAGAGGGGGAGAGTCAAACCCGGGAGATTGCGGTGGTCTGCTGCACTGGTGGAATCGGTTTTTGACTGATCTGAAAAAAAACGGAATTTCGTTGCACAGTCGGGAGTCCGTTATCGCCAAGTCCTGTGGAGCTTGCAGCGGGAGGTACCTGTTGCTGTCTGGAGGAAGTCTGTTTCGAAGAGAGTGTCTTTGCGGATGCTGTCACAACTTTGAGGAGATACGATATAATGCTGCTTTCAGGACTACAGAATTGGAAGAAACGAATGCGAACCAGCCTCCCTTCCGGCTGGGGCAGTTCCCGCAGGGTCGGAAAACGGAGCCACAGGCAGGGGAGTTGTATGGCGTGTGTTGCGGGGGCGGAAGTGCTGGAATCGCGGACCATGCTGACGTCGTATATTGTTGACTCTCCTTTAGATACGGTTGATGCCAACGATGGGCAGACCACGCTGCGGGAGGCGATTACACAGGCGAATGCCACTGCAGGTCACGATACGATTACTTTTCAGATCAGTGGAACCGGTCCGCAGACGATTGTGCTGGCGGGTATGTTGCCTACGGTGAACGATACGCTGACCATCGATGGCAGTTCGCAGCCCGGGATTACGATCGATGCTACCGGCGTCGCGGGGAACGTGTTGAGGCTGGGTAGTAATGCAGACGGCAGTACGCTGCAGCAGTTCGCAATCAGCAATGCCCAGGACATGGCCGTGCATCTGGTGGGGGTGTCGAATGCCACGATTGACGGTCTGGATCTGTCTTATGCGGGAAGCAGTGCGACTGGCGTGGGGCTGAGACTGAGTTCTTCAGATAATAATGTAATACGGAACGTGATTGCCACCGATCGCGCGAACGGTATCTTGCTGGCCCATTCGAGTGAGAACCTCGTTGAACAGAATGATGTCCGCGGTGCCAGCGCAAGCGGGATCGGCCTGATCGGCGGAGCGAATGCTAACCTGATTCAGCATAATGATGCTTCGGGATCCTGGGGTGGCATCAATGCGTTTGTGTCTGGCGGACTGGGCAATCAATTCCTGAACAATGATCTGTCCGACGCGGGAAGCTGGGGGCTGACGGTGCGGTATGACAGTCAGTTCGTCTCTGTAGGGAATGATTTTACGAACTGCGCCAATGGTGTCTGGCTGGGGTTTGTGGACGGCATGACGCTTTCGTCCTCAGCCGGGTTTGAGCTGGATGTCTCAACCGTGGCGGGCCTGGGCCTGTCCCTGAATGGAGTGACAAACTCGACGCTCGACGGTCTGGATTTGTCTTATGCGGGGAGCGGTGCCAGTGGAAACGGTCTGAGGTTAGGCGGTTCCGATTCTAATACGCTGAGTAACCTGACAGTGAGCGGCCGTAATAACGGGATTGTGTTATCCAATTCGGATGAGACTTTGATTTCCTGTTCCAGCCTGAGCGGAAATGGTGTCGGTCTGTGGGTTAACGGGAGTTCGGTCGATACGACGATTCTGGAAAGTCAGATCGAGGGGAACGGAACCGGGGTGCTCAACCTGGGAGGGAACCTGGTCATGGCGGAGCAGAACTACTGGGGGGCTGCAGACGGTCCGGGGACCCTGGGCGGGAGTGGCGATACCTATTCTGGCAATGTGGACGCCGACCCGTTCCTGACGAGTCTGCCCGACTGCCTGGTGGATGTGCAGACGGTTGAGATCGACGTGAAGCCGGACAGTGAGATCGACACAGTCAACCTGGCCTCCAAAGGGGTTCTACCGGTTGTGATTTCTTCAACAGCGGACTTTGATGCTTCACTGGTGGATGTCGGCAGCGTGACTTTTGCAGGCGCGGTGGTAGATCACAGCTCCCTGGAAGATGTGGACGGCGATGGTGACCTGGATCTGGTGCTGCATTTCCGGGTCCAGGAGATGGTGGATCTGGAAGCAGACTACCTGGAGGCGTTAGAAGCAGACCTCGCCGATAACGGCGTGGTGGATGACAATCATCAAAGTGTGGATGTGACGCTGTCAGGCATGACTGTTGAGGGTCAGCTGATTGAGGGTGTCGATACCATCGACGCGTTTTTCGCGGGCAAGGCATATCGGGAGGCATTGAACAGCATCTGAAAAGACGGTATTGCAAAGCCAAAAATAGTTTTTGAACGTTAGCGCGATGAAATCCAACAGGGGCAGGTATCTGTGAGAGATACCTGCCTTTTATTATACCACAGATGACAAACCAGGTACGCGAATAGAAGTCTGCTGATCTGATGTCTCAGTTGTTAGAATGAGATCTGTGTGCTGCTATTTCTACTACCACGAAAGGCACGAAATACACGAAAATGGATCGATGTTTGGACGGCTATTTTACGACGGAAAACGGTTCTTCCGGTAATTAAAACGGATCCTGAGATGGTTCTGCTGTGTCATAGAGAGGTGGGGGAGACTGAGATCACGATGGCATTATTCACATTCACTCTAGATCAGAGTAACTGTGATCAGGAGAAGCTGCATGGAATCACTTTTACGGTGAGAACGATGGATTATCCGGAATTTATTCCTGATTTAGAGAGGCTGTTTCAGTGGGCGTTGCCTGAAGTCGAAGCTGTTGTTGACGGTCGACAGGGGCGGAGAGACTTAAGAGAGGAAGGTGTTCATCTTCGCGTTATTTCGGCTGCAGGAGAAGTTCTTGTTGATTCGCTGTAAGACAGCCACAGTCGATGACCGAACATTAGCATAGAAAAGACCAAAATGAATGACGACGCAAGAAACAAATCGAAACTAAGTCAGGAACCGGAACTGGCAGAGAAGTGGTCCGTCTGGCGGCAGGGGGATGATGGGAACCGGTTTGTGATGGCTGAGGGGCTCAGTGAAGCGGCGGCGCGGCAGATGGTGGCGGAGTTTGAAGCGCGGGGGCATAAGCAGCTGTACCAGGCGAGTCGGATGCGGTAGAGCTCTTCCGGCGGTTCGTGGGCTGCTGTTTGCTGATGTTAAATCTTTCTGAGGCAGACATACTCTTTTTTGTCACTTCGCGTGATCCGTTTTTGTAGGGTCTGCGTTGGGCTGTTATACTGCAGAGTGTCGTTTCCAGGTTCCGGTTTCTCTCTCTTCGCTTTCCCGGCGAGACTCGAACGCTGGTTACATCCGTTTTTTCATTCCTGTCTGTGGGCTGCTGCGTGTCGATCAAGGTTTCACAATCGAACGAGCGAATCCGAATTACCGATTTTTCGCCTCTCGCGCTGCTGGTGTCGCTGGCTGTGATCGGTTTCATGGGGGCGATGTTTTTCCAACTGAGCGACGACTGGCTGCTGCCCGCGGATTTCATTAAAAAATCCAGTAGGGACCTGGTCGACTGGTCGCCTTACCAGGATACGGTACTCTTTTTCGCTGCGATGAGTCTGCTGGCGTACGCGTTCGCCTGGGTGGGAACTTACACGAGCGTGGTATTCGATTTGTCAGACGGCGAGGTGCAGTGGAAACGGATGTCGGTGCTCGGCAGAAAGTCACTCACGTTTCCGTTGTCGTCGGTGACGGATCTGTTCGTGGAAAGTGGTCAGGCCCTGGGGGCCCGTTCCCGCGATCGCTATCACTGTAAAGTGCTGCTCTGTGTAGAGGGACAGTTTCTGGATCTCTCGAAAGGAGAGTCGCGGGTCGATGCGAAAGAGCTGGCTCACTATCGGGAACTGATCCAGGAGGCCCGGGCGGCAATCTGGCCGGAGGGGAAGCCGCCGACGGAGGGGAGGGCATTATCGCCGACGGATGATCCGCAACAGGTGCTGCCACGTGCGGGGCTGTCTGAAACGTCCCCCGGGGTTTACCGTTTGAGCCGGTTTCATGCCGTGGTACTTGTGGCCGTGGCGACGCTGTTGTTTCTGCTGTATCAACTGTTGTGTGATGTGCCCGCGTATTGGGGGACTTTTCAACAGGGGGTGGGTGAGTTCCATGTGCTGCAGATCGTCCTCGCGTTTCTGGCACTGACCATTGTTCCGGTCTGCCTGGCGGGAGGTGTGTTTCTGTTCGCGATGATCGGTCTGTGGGATCGGATTGTCATTGATACACGGCGGCGGGAAGTTAGTACGGGGCACATGGGCTTCTTCAGCTGGTCGCGGCGGCGGTATGAGTTTGACGAGATTGTCGAAGTGCGTGTGCAGGAGCATGCGGATGACGCTGATGCCCGCTTTGGTGTGCTGGGGAGTTACTGGCAGGTGGTACTGGTGACTCAAGATGCGGAGACGATTCCCGTTAATGACAGTGCTTATGGAGTTGAGCACCAGGTTGCCTGCGGCTGGCTGGCTGCGGCACTGATATCTTTGCTGGAGGTGCAGACCGATTCGAGCACTGCACCATTGGTCGAGCAGACAAAGTCCCGTGGCAGGCTGGTGAAACGGCCCGTGCGGATGACGTTCAGTATTATACTGGCGCTGTTTGCGGGGATGACGGCGATTGCCTTTTTGAGCCATGATGCCAGCGAGGGTCCACAAACCGCGGCTGCGGAAGAGAAGAGTGGGCTGCCCCCCCTGGATGCAGAGACGCTGGCTCATCCGCCGGAGGTGAGTGTGAAACCGGCGACCTTCGACTTTGGGACCGTGAACCTGTTCTCGACGATTCATCCACAATTTGAGCTGACTAACCGGGGGGAGGGGCCGCTCAAGCTGGGCAAGCTGACGGCATCGCGAAATGAAATTTACCCGGAGCTGGAAAAGCAGGTGCTGCAGCCGGGCGAATCGACGGTGCTGGAGTTTGAATACAAGCTGGGTTCGCAGCGAGGCCCGCATGCATATACGGTAACCGTCGAGACGAACGATCCACAGCGTCGAGAGTTGCAGCTGCAGGTGACCGGTGAGGCGGTGCCTCTGATTGCGACCGATCCGCATCCGCTGTTGATTCCCAAAACCGAGGGAGATACGGCGGTAGGTACTGTTATGGTGACGACCAGGAAAGACGCGCCGTTTCAGATTGTAGGATCGGAAACGAGCGGCAAGCATGTATCTGTGAAAATCGAACCGGTCGAAGAGGGGCGGCAGTACAAGGTGACTGTGACCGTTCAGAAAGACGCGGATATTCAGCAGGGGAAACGGAGCCGGTTTTCCGAATGGGTGCACCTGCAAACCGACGACAAGGGGAAATATGGACAGTTGGCGTTTGCGGTGAAGGGGGAGTTTGCCCGCTGAGGTTGTGTCGCTTATTTACAGGTGCGCTGTTGGGAATCATTTTCGATGGCGGTGATCACGGCTTCCCACAGTGATTGTACCGGGTACGGTTTCTCCAGGATTGCGAACGCGCCTTCTTCGACGGCGCAGCCTGTGGTCTCCCGGTCCAGGGAGCCTGAGACCAGAATTGCGGGCAGGCGGTAGCCGGCGGACTTCATCTGTTTCAACAGATCCAGCCCGTCACAGCCGGTCAGCTGGAGATCGGTGAGCAGGCAGCCACAGGAATCGGCGGCGGTGCTGCGGAGGAACTCTTCGGCGCAGCAAAACGCTTCTGCACTCAATCCGCAGCTCTGCATCAGGATGACGTAGGAGTCCCTGACGTTGTCGTTATCATCCACGATATAGACGCGTGGGTGGTAGTACTCTGGTAGATTCTGCAGTCGTTTCATCAGTGACTTTTATTACGTTAAACAGTCCAACCTGTCAGGGGCGATTTATAGTCTTTTCAGGCCAGAC
Organism: Gimesia chilikensis; assembly: GCF_008329715.1. GTDB lineage: Bacteria > Planctomycetota > Planctomycetia > Planctomycetales > Planctomycetaceae > Gimesia > Gimesia chilikensis. The sequence goes on from NZ_VTSR01000012.1 coordinate 170,585, forward strand.
GTGTAAACTGATGTTTTGGTCCGATATAACTGAACTTATGACTGCGTTAGTGTTTATGTATATCGATGTCCGACCACTGATCTTTTGCGGACAGCTGCCGTCGATTCAGCTCTCCTGACTGGCGCCGATGTGGATAATGGGTCGAGTAGGGAACCATTTTCTTGTTCGATTCGAGTGACGTTCTTTTTTTTGAACGCAACACTGACCGTTTCCGGCTCGCTGTGCTCGGATCGAATTGTTTGCGGGCCTACCCGGTGGATTGTGAGTTTTCTCAGAGGCCAGGGAAAACGTGTGAGTGGTTTGTGACCTGCCAGGCGGGCGACCACATGGGGTCGCCCCTACGACGGGATTTTTCTCATTTGAATGTTTGTCATGTGGAAGCATTTTGTAGAACGGCGTGAGGGGGTCAAGAGGGAATGTGCTGTGCTTTCGCTTTGAAAGATGGTGAGTTGATGTTGAATTTGCTCCGAAATGCTCTGAGTGTGCTGCGAAATGATTTGAAATGTTACGGAACATTCAGAACCGGTTCCGGATGTTCCGGTGAAAAGGTGGAAAATTCGACGTCGATTCAGGTGCTGCTGTGTCACTGGTTCGCGGTGTTCCAGTGCACGCATCGTCCGCCTCGCGCGCGAAGCACAATTGCAATACTTTATGCTTTGCGAACCGTCGATCAAGTTCAATCTTTTCAGTTTGATCAGGTGAAAAAGTTTCCCTGGTCGGATGCAGGAGGAGAAAGATTTGTGGAAGGGAGGAGTGGCGTGATGAGGCTCTGTTGGCGGCGCATAAAAAAAGAGGACTGGAAAGCCCAAGCTTCCAGTCCCCTGAGGATTTCTCCTGTGTTTAGGTAACACTTAGTCTGGTCATAAGCATCACTGACGACTACTCAGTTCTTGCGAACTGTCTTGGGTTCATCGACGGCAACTTACTTCCAGGTTCGTTGTTATACACGGATACTTCGGCAAGTTTTCAGACAGAACTTGAATGGTGGTGCCCAAAAAAATGGCAGATTTTTTTGAGTGAAATTGTAACCGGCAGGACATGAGTGAAAGTTAAAACTGTTTCAAATTGTCTGCGATCATTTGTACAAATTCAGGATGAATTTCGGCTGTGAAAAACTGCTTACAACTCAGGAATCGGATCATCGTTTTTGATGTCTTCTTCTTCCCAGTTTGCCTGACCGTTTTCGTACCGCAGGATACGATGCTTGCTGCCGGGCGCGGGCTTTTCGTTGACCGTGGGCAGCCAGGTGCGATGTTCTTCAATCAATTTTGCATAATTGGGATCGCCGATGAGATTTTTCCATTCCGCGGGATCCTGCTGCATGTCATAAAACTCTTCCGATCCGTCAGCGTAGTGAATATAGCGATAATTTTCCGTGCGGACTGTGGTGTTGTTGCGGTTATGGGACGTGATCGCGGGCCACTTGCGGGGCGTGTTGGCGTCCTTGAGCTGGGGGACCAGCGAGTGTCCTTCGAGGTCGGTGCGGGGAGGCAGGCCGCTGAGTTCGACCAGCGTGGGATAGATATCCAGGAGTTCGGCCGGCTTGCTGCAGACAGCGCCTTCAGTGATACCCGGACCGGCGAAGATGAGGGGGACGCGGGTCGAACGTTCCCAGAGCGTGTTCTTTCCGGTGATCAGTTTCTCGCCCAGGTGCCAGCCGTGATCGGACCAGATGACGATGATCGTATTTTCCGCCAGGTTGTTTTTCTCAAGTGCGTCGACGACGCGTCCGACCTGGCTGTCGACGAAGCTGGTGCAGGCGAGGTAAGACCGCACCAGGTTGTGCCACTCGTTGGCTTCCTTGAGAAATTTGAGCCGGGGCTCGGGGAGTTTCCAGTGCAGGTACCAGGAGAAGCGGGGCGTGTCGTCGCGATCGACATCCAGCACGGGGGGCAGCTGAACGGTGTCGGCGGGGTAGAGGTCGAACCACTTTTGTGTGGCATAGCAGGGGACGTGGGGCAGAAAGAAGCCGACCGAGAGGAAGAAGGGTTCGGTCGGTTTTTTGTTCAACTGATCGACGGCCCAGCTGGCGACCTTCCAGTCGCCTTTGTCTTCGTCTTTGTGAGGGAAGGTGCCCCAGTCGACGAGAGGATGCGGGTTGGGGGTGTTGACCAGTTTTTTGGGAGGCTTCACGCCGACCCCTGCGGCCGGGCCGATGACATTGAATTCTTTATCGGTTTTCTTGCGACCGTAGCCGCCGTGGTAAATTTTGCCGGTGCTATAAGTTTTGTAGCCGTTCTGCTCCAGGTACTGGGGGAGCGAAACGCGATCTTTGAAACGGTCAACGTTGCGGAACCAGGGGGCCAGTCCATAGATGCCGGTGGTCGTGGGTCGCAGGCCGGTCATCAGGCTGGTCCGCGAAGGATTACAGAGGGGGGACTGGCAGTGGGCGTTGGTAAACAGAGTTCCGCGGGAGGCGACTTTGTCGATGTTGGGGGTCTTGATCTGGGGGTGACCTTTGAGGCAGCCGATCCAGTCGTTCTGATCGTCGATGGCGATGAACAGAATATTCGGTTTCTGAGCCGCCTGGAGCGGTGTGGAGACGAGACAGAGAAGAGCGATCATCAGGAGCAAGCGCATCCGGGGTCCCTTTCGATGAATCAAATAGATAAGAAATCCGCAGTCTATTATGATAACCGGAGTTCACAACGAAAGAAAATGCCTGAATTGTTCTCTCGTGCAGAAAATGAGGGAGGAAGAGAGCATTGCGGCAGAACCTGTTCGGGCTCTTTCCTGTCTCTGTGAGGAGCAGGTAATCTGTCCAGCTGTTTTTTCAATCTCGTTAACAAAAAGGAATAGACCCGCAAATCAGAATCGTAAGCCTATGAAATCGTCTCACCAGGAACAAATCGATCGGATTCTTGAGAAGCTAAGCCAGGTGCGTGCGCAGGGGCTAAGTTGTTTTGGATCAGACCAGCACCATTTTGAACTCAATCCGCCGATTCAAGAGCTGCTGCTGCTGGAATTCGAAAACGAATACCGAGTACGACTGCCTGACGAATTCAGAGCATTTTTGCTGTATGCAGGGAATGGGGGCGCGGGTCCCTATTATGGAATTGCGCCCCTGCCAATCATCCGGAGTAAGATATTAGACTGGCCATTCGAAGAACCATTTGAGAAAGTACTTGACCTTCCCTGTCCGCTGTATTTCAGAATGAAGCAAGCTTCTGACTGGGAGAGTGAATTTGGAGAAACCGATCCCTATCAGGGAACGATGTACATTGGAACTCAGGGCTGCTCTTATTACATGCTGTTAATTGTCACGGGTGAATTCCGGGGGCGAGTTGTTTATGTCAACGATGATGATGGTTCTACACCGTTTATCACGCACGAGCCTGATTTCCTGACCTGGTACGAACGCTGGCTAGATGAGTTGCTGGCGGGTCAGGTGTCAGACTGGTTTGGTAGAAGCAGGGGAGGCACCGAGGCAGAACTGCGGGCGCTACTCGAGAATCCGGAGACGTCTGCTGCCGACAAGGCGGATGCGATCAGAGCCTTCTGGAGGTTCCCCGATAACTCTGCTGAGACGCTGGAACTGATTCCCACATTTCTGTCGGAAACTGATCCAGACATTCGAGCCAGTGCGTGTTGGATGATTCGTCACTTCAAGTTGCGCGGCGCGGAGGAAGCGGTGGCGGAACAGCTTTCCGACCCCTCGCCGGAAGTACGCCAGGCGGTGATCCTGACGCTGATGAGTTTTGACCCTGCGCGGTGGAGTGAAAAAGTCTTCTCGTGTCTGCAAGATGATAATCTGGATGTGACAGAAATCGCTTTCCGAACGTTACAAGATGCGAAGCAGTTCTCTCGATCTGATCTGTTAGACCTTGTTCTTGTGCCTCCCAATGAAAGTATTCTTCTGCATGCACTCGACGGCATCGAATGGAAGTCGGAAGATCAGGAGCTGCTGTTGAGATTGCTGGAATATCAGAATGAAAAAGTCCGTTATGATGCGACGCTGGGGTTGCGAGACATTCGTGCCTGGGAAGCGATTGAGACAGTGATCGCCGTGTTGGAACACGAGACGGACAGTCTGGTGCGGGGAAGTATCCTGCAGATGCTGGGTGAACTGGATAGTGTTGCTTCGCGGGAAACACTGCTTGCCTGGATGGTCAAGGGAGACGAGGTGGAACGAATGCATGCCTACGAAGGGCTGAATAAACTGGGAGATGAGCGGGCAATGCCCCTGTTCCAACAGTTAAAGCAGGAAAAAGAACATGCCACTCAGAATGATAACACCCCAGATGAAAGCGTGTTTCAAAACCGGCACTGGTGGTGGCCCTGGAAGTAGCAAGTAAAGACAGACTGGGGATCGTATCAACAGTGTTGATTTTCCTTGAGAGTGGGTTTTCGTCTGGATCACATCAACCTTTGCCGATATATTGGACGATATTCAGAACAGGCGATTTTCTTAGGCTCGGGTAAAATCATGCTTTCATTCTGTGATCACAATCATCGAAACGGTCGGCGGGAATTCCTGCGCGTGGGCGGTCTGGCGCTGGGTGGGTTGACCCTGCCTGGTCTGATGTCGCTACAGGCGCAGGCGGCGGGGTCGGGAACGCTGCTGAAGAACAAGTCGGTGATCTTCCTGTTCATGCACGGTGGTCCGAGCCAGATTGAGACGTTCGATCCCAAGATGACCGCGCCGTCGGGCATTCACAGTGTGACGGGCGAGGTGGCGACGAAGATTCCCGGCGTGACGTTCGGAGGGACGTTTCCGAAACTGGCGCAACAGGCAGACCGGATGTCAATCGTCCGCTCTTATCGTTCGGGGGACAGTCGACACGATATCAAACCGATCGTGCATAAGGATACGCTCGATGCCAACCTGGGTGCGCTTTACTCCCGCGTGGTGGGGGCGAATCATCCCGATAACGGGATGCCCACAAGTGCGGTGCTGTATCCACGTGCCATCGACGAAAAGATGATGCCGGCGATTACGAAGTTCGGCAAATTTGATTCTCCCGGGCAGATGGGAAGTGCGTATGCCCCGTTCGTGCCCGGAGCAGGGGGGGACATGCAGTCGAACATGACGCTGTCGATTCCGCAGAATCGCCTGGACGATCGACGAGTGCTCTTAACGAAACTGGATCGCGCGCGCTGGGCGGCTGAGAAGAGTGACACGTTTGCTGCTTCGTCGGAGTTGCAGCAACAGGCGTTTGATGTGATCCTGGGTGGCGTTTCCAAAGCCTTTGACTTGTCGGAGGAGGATCCCCGCGTCGTGGCCCGCTACGATACGGCGCCGCTGGTTCGTCCTGAAGCGATCAGCAAGCGCTGGAAGAACTATCAGCGGTACATCGATAACGCACAATCATTAGGCAAGCTGTTGCTGATGGCGCGGCGTCTGTGCGAAGCGGGTTGCGGATTCGTGACGATCACCACGAACTTTGTGTGGGATATGCACGCGGATAACAACAATGCAGGCGTGGCTGAGGGCATGGACTACATGGGCGTCCCCTTCGATCACGCGGTCTCTGCGTTTCTGGAAGACGTGCACGAGCGGGGCCTGAGCGATGACATTCTGCTGGTCTGCACGGGTGAAATGGGACGGACTCCCAAACTCAACAGCCGCGGCGGTCGCGATCACTGGGGGAACCTGTCGCCTTTGATGCTGAGTGGCGGCGGGCTCAAGATGGGGCAGGTGATTGGTCAGTCAGACCGACACGCCGGCGGTCCGCAGACCGAGCCGATTGAGCGGAAAGATCTGGTGACCAGCATCATGCACACACTGTTCGACCTGGGTGAACTGCGGATTACGCGGGGCGTGCCCAACGAAGTCGTGCAGGTCGCGACAGCTGGAGATGTGATTCCCGGATTGTTCTGAATGACGCTGAGATCGAGGTTGACGCCGCGAAGCGTCTGCATAAGCTTTCTGATTTCAAGTCAGAACAAGGGTATGAGTTACATCACACCAGCTACGCTCAGCCCCCTTGCAAAACCTGTCTGACTTTGACAGCCAGTTCGTTGCGCGAGAATGGTTTTTTGAGGAAGGAGTTCTCTTCGCTGGTGATGCCTTGTTCGGCCATGATGTGCAAGGTGTAGCCGGACATATACAGGACGTTGAGATTTGGCTGGAGTTTCTGTAACGCGTGATAAAGTTCCTGGCCGTTCATTTCGGGCATGACCACATCGGTGATCAGCAGGTCTACGGTTCCCTTAAAATCGAGCATCATCTGGATGGCTTCCCGGGGACTGGTGGCGATGATCACGCGATAGCCCAGTGAGAGCAGGATTTCCCGGCTGATTTTGGCGAGCATCGGTTCGTCATCGATCAACAGGATCATTTCGTTGGTACCGACGGGAGCACGTACAGCGGGTTCGAGGTGAGGGATCGGTTTTCCATCGCGACGACAGGGAAGGAATATTTGAAACGTCGAGCCACTGCCGGGCTGATTTTCCACGCGGACGAAGCCCTGGTTCTGTTTGACAATTCCTGCGACGGTAGACAGGCCGAGCCCGGTTCCTTTTCCCTGTGGCTTTGTGGTGAAGAAGGGTTCAAAAATGCGAGCCTGTGTGGCCGGGTCTATGCCGGGCCCGGTATCGGAAACGGAAAGCATCACAAAATGACCGGGAAGGTACTCCGGATGTGCTTTACAGAATTCATGGTCGAATTCCCTGTTCTCTGTTTTCAGGGTGATGGTTCCAATTCCGGAAATGGCGTCACTGGCATTCACGCAGAGGTTCGCCAGAATCTGATCGATCTGGGAGGGATCCATTTTGACGATACAGCCTTCAGATTCCGGTTCCCAGACAAATTCGATTTCCTCAGCAATCAGGCGTTTCAAAATGCGCAACATACCTTCAATCGACTGATTGAGTTCAATCAGCCGGGGTTCGGATTCCTCGCGACTGCTGAAGCTCAAAAGTTGTTGAGTCAATTCGGTAGAGCGCTCTGCAGCGTCGCGAATTTCGGTCAGGTGTTGATGGATGGGGTGATCCGTGTCGATGTCGAGCAGCGCGAGTCCGACATGGCCCTGGATGACGTTCAGCATATTGTTGAAGTCGTGGGCGATGCCTCCGGCGAGCCTGCCGAGGGATTCGATCTTCTGCGCAGCCACCAGTTGTTCGAGCAGATCCTGGTTTTCCTGCTGCAGGTGTTTGCGGTCGGTGATGTCTTCCGTGAGGACGATGATCCCGCCAATTGTATTACGCGACTCATACCAGGGCATCAGAACCCAGCGATCCCACTTGACGGATCCATCGTGGCGCAGGAAGAGTTCGTCATCGTGCAGAGTTGCTCCGGAGAGCCCCTGCTGATGGGCGATTCTCCAATGATTGGGAATCTCGGGGAAAACATCAAAATGCGAACGGCCCAGGAGGCTTTCACTATCGAGTTTGTAATCGTCGATCCAGCGGCGACTGGCAGCCAGATAGCGCATACTGTTATCGAACAGGGCAACAGCGATCGGTGCATTCTCAACAAAACCGAGCAGGTCATCGGTGTAAAGGTGCTGCTCCAATTCGGCGGAGGGATCATACAGGACCAGCAGTGCTCCCATGATCCTGCCAGGATGCTCATAGATGGGACTGATGTTGCCACTGATTTGCAGAGTGGAACCTGCTTTTGTGGAGAGAGGAGTCTGGCTGGTAATTACGGCGTGCTCGCCTGTCACCAGGACCATTTCGAGAGAGTTCTGGATTTCAACTTGGGATTCTGCGGTTGCGAACGCAAATGTTTCGAAGAAATTCTGTCCCAGAATCTGGTGGAGCGCATGTCCGAGCAGTCGTTCCGCAGCGGGGTTGAGCAACATGATTCGCTGATCACGGTCAACGGCGATCACGGCATCAATCATGTTCTGCAAGACGGCCTGATGCCAGTTCAAGCGACTCATTCAGCGGATCCTTCTTCGACAGCAATGGCACAGTTCAGATAATGAGAAATGATAGAAGTGGAACTCCTTTGTGGATGCCAGGCGGGTTTGTCAAATAATTCCGACGAGCTATTCTAGTCAGAGTTGTTTTAAAAGGAATCTATTTTTCAGGTCTCTGCAAAGAAAAGATATGTTTGAATGGCGGAGTCTGATAACTTGATCAGAGCACAAAATGGCTGTGTGCGGATGTCTCTGGGAACAGCTGAATCGCAGTTGTTGTACCACGACTCCTGCCATACGATGTAAAGAAAAGCCCAATTCAAAACCAGGAGGAAACGATGATTACAGTGGGAATGAACTACCAGGTGATTGATGGTAAGCAGGCTGAGTTCGAAGGAAAGTTTGCTGGTGTTCAGCAGGCACTGCAACAGGCAGAGGGACATACCTCATCGCATTTGTGGCAGGATGTGAGCGACAACGCTTCCTACATGATTACCAGTGAATGGTCCGACGAACAGGCATTCCAGGATTTTATCCACAGCGATGCTTTTCGTGCGGTTACCGACTGGGGTAAGGAAGAGATTCTGTCAGATCGTCCGCGTCATAAAATTTACAAACACTGAGCCCCGGTCCCACTGAATGACGTGTGAGAGATTGAGCTGGACCGGGCCCGCAGGTTGAGCTGACTCAACTGCAGAGAGTGCCTGTAATTTGATTTAGTACATCTGAGAGATGCAAATGAAATGAAGTGTTTGTAGAACTGTCAAACTAATCGAAATCGACTTTTTTGATGAGTGACAGCGAATCCGTCTCGGTGACGGTTTCGGTAGCCATCTTTCTATGAAAATCGGTCAGTTGATTGAGCTTGGTAAGGTTAGCGGGATTTTCATCCCAGCCCAGGTCCTTAGTGAGCTCGATCATTTCCGTTGTGATGGGATGCCGATCTGCCACACACTTTCTCTTAACCAGTGGTCTGCCTGAGGCATCTACCTCCACCAGACGGTTAATTCCGATCAGAGAAGCGAACAGAATGACCAGCATTCCGACACAAAAGGTAACAGGACCGATCAGCAACGAATGAAACATCGACACCAGCTTCTTCATGACGATTTCTCCATAAAAAACCGAATAAAGTATGAATATCTGTATGAAATGTCGTCGGATTGTCTGTCGTTTTTAGCTGCTAAATCGTGCCTCAGCTATGAATTGAATCTCCAAAACTGCATGCGCATGCGCTACAAAAGAGGGTGATTTTGAAGCGGTACACACTGAATCGAAAGTGTTCGAGGACAGAACGTCGTACTGATGCCCTCATCAGAGAGATGAGCGAATCAAAGATGTACTGAAATGATCTGCCTCTTAGAAATGTTGACTCGAAATATAAATGAAGGGTGTTATGTTCCACTCAGTTTATAATCTGTGATTTTTAATGCAAACTTTTTATTTGATTGCGCTAAAAATATCGGAAATATTCAGTGTCGCTCATTTCTGCACCTGATAGGGAACACCCGTCAGCTGATTTTTATCACAGCGACGAGGCGAATTCCTCATTGTGCAGATTCGATTTTCTCCTCTATCTGGGAGGAAGGGCATTAGTATATAAATCACTCGATCAGGGCAAGACGATTCTTCAACAAGGAGGTGAATTTGATCAGAGATCTGTTTGACAGACATAACAAAATCTGGCGTGCTGCGTTTATCGTGGTGGGTGTGATTGTCTCTGTCATTCAGTTTCTGCGAATCGCCCGTCGCCCTCCCGGTGACTTTCCTTTGCATTGGACTTCGGGACATTTCATCGCCACTGGTGAGTTCCTCTATACCCGCAACATCAATTACCCGTATCCCCCGTTCTGGGGTTTCGTGCATTCCACGCTGGCATGGATTCCGATGGAGACCGCGTACCTGCTGGTCTACCCCCTGTTCTTCGTGGCGCTGTATGTACTGGTTCGTGTTTTGAACCGCTTGAGCGAAGTGCATTTTCCGTTGGGGAAAAACGAACTGTTCTGGTTGGTCACAGTCGCGATTCTGCTCTCGAGCCGGTACCTGATTCGAGACATGCTGGAATGCGGTGTGAATCTGGCGCTGGTGGCTGCTGCCTGGCTGTCCGTTTATCTCTGGCGCGAAAAGAAGGAACTGCAGGGGAGCTTGATTCTGGGGTTCGCGATGGCGTTGAAATGTACGCCTTCCTTATTCTGGGTCTGGTTCATTCTCAAGCGGGAATGGAAGATGGCCGGGTTGACCTTCCTGGCAGCGGCCTGCTTTACATTATCTCCCATGCTCAAACTGGGATATGCCGAATACGATCGCACGGTGCGGCACTGGGTACATAATGTGATGCGAGGTTTCAAGGAAAAAGATCCTTCACGGGGGATCGTCGGGCCGGTTCCCATCGCGAATATGTCTTTGCGAATTACACTTGCCCGCTACCTGATGCATTTCCCCAGAGAGCATGAAGGGCGGATGAAAACACCGCTGTATGTGGACTTTCTGAATCTGCCTCCGGTGACGGCAGGACGGATCATCTCGCTGAGTATGCTGGTGTTTCTGATTTTTATTGCGTGGCTGTTCCGCAGACATTACGACGACCGTTCGGATGAACGTATTCTCTGGGAATGTGCGGTGCTGTCGATCCTGATCCTGTTATATTCGCCGGTCACCTGGGGACAGCATTGCGTGGGCATTTTTCCGGGTGTGTATCTGCTGATTCGCTCTTCCATGAGTCAGAAGCATTATACGAAACCGCTCAAGGTCAGCATCGGTCTGTTTGTGTTCCTGGTGCTGATTTTGAACCGCGCATTTATCGGCAAGTTCTATAGTGAGCTGCTGGGAACTTACCATACCTCCACGTTTCTGTTTCTTGGCATCATCGGTTTTCTGCTCAGTCGCCATTTTCGTGTGACCCGGGAGAAAACAGCAGAAGCCGCGCTGCAACCGGCGCAAGAGAATGCACCGGTTACCGCTTGAGTTTCTTTATTTCTGGAGAGGTCTTACTCTGGCAGCTTGCGTCGATAGTCATCCAGATAAAGCCCGATTTTGTCAAAGGGGATCGGCTCAAAACCGATCTCTTTCGTCAGCAGGGAGGGGTCCTGGTGCAGTTCCCATTTGCCTTGCGAATTTTCTGTCAGGCCCAGTGGAATGGGTTTGTCAGAGGTCCCGCTCAGGTTGGTGAAGCCTTTGAGATCGTTTGTCATGGCGATACCCGGTGATGTGCCACGCGTATTCACGGCGAGATTGTTTTCCATGTCAAACTTGTCGAGCAGCTTCTGAACGTTGCCGTCCAGATGTGCGACTTCCTTTGAGCAGTCCACGAACACATTCCGAAGGATCGGATTATAGAGCGGTTCACGAGGTGAGTCCTGCATGATTTTAGCGAGGTGGGGATAGCGTTCGCTCCAGGGCGGGCTCTGGTAGTTCATCGCTTCCGCCTTCTTTTCGAGCTGCCAGCTTGGTTCATTAGGATTATTCCACTGTTTCCAGGTCATGCCCCGCGAATCGACATGCAGGCCGATCGGACAGTCGAGGACCAGGTTATTCAGAATGGGGTTATCGCGACCGCCGCCAATCATGATGGCCCGGCCGGTCTGGTAGAACACGTTGCCTTCCACCGTGTCGCCGCTGTCGCAGTCATCCAGGTAGACGCCCATCGTGTTGACATGCTCTGCATCGCCGCCTCCAAGGTGGTGGATGAAGTTGTGCCGCAGGATGTTTCCCTGGCTGGTCCAGTCGCGACCGGTATAAAAAGCGCCCGAGTCTCCCGTCTCCATGACGACGCGATAGATTTCATTCCGTTCGAACAGGTTCTCATTGCCGCCATACAGGACTGCGTTATGAGGGGCATCGTGAATGCAGTTATTCTGAACGATCTGCCCGCAGCCATTCGCATAGATGCCCGGAGCATAGGTTCGCTGAAAGAGTCCGTAATGATGAATGTGGTTATTGATCGCACGGTTGTCGGCGCGTGTGAGCTGTTTTCGGTCGCCTCCATACAAGGCGATGCCACGTGTTCCCAGGTGATACAGATCGCAGCTGCGGATCGTGTTCTGCTTACCATTCACGGAGATACCGCCGCTGGCCAGGTTCGCGACCACGCACCCGGCCAGTTCAATGCCGGTGGTATTCTTCAGCGAGCCCCCCTCCGAATGACCGTATTCCAGGTTCAGGTTCTCAAAGCGGACATGTTGCGTGTCCTGCAGTTTGAGCAGGGGCTGTGTCAACGTCGCGAGGACAATCGAGGTCGCTTGCTGATTTTGCTCAGGATAGAAATAAAGCTGCTTCTGCTTGCGATCGAGATACCATTCGCCGGGTGCGTCCAGTTCCTCCAGAACGTTGAGTGCGAAGAAGCGACGTGATTTGGATCCCCAGGTGCCACCCATGATGCCATAGTTATGAGGTGCTGCCAGACGGATTGTTTTCTGCTTTGCATCATAGTCGGCGATCCGGATGACTTCGTCACTCCAGTCATGAGTCCAGTAACCGAGCAGCCAGACGCCATCCTCCAGATTCCAACGGGCGGGCCGGGGATCATCAAAGATGAACGCACCGGGGTGCAGTTTGCGTTTTTCCGGATCCTCGGCTTTGGGGTCGGGCAGCCCTTTGTCGACGACTTTGGAAAAGGAAGCCCAGCCACCATGGTCTGCATCGGCATTCGGCCAGCGGGCGAGCGTCATCGGTGCGCCATTCACATACAGCCAGGGACCGACGGGGACACCCCGGTAGGAGCGTTTCAGTTCCGCGAACGAGCCGGCAGCGATTGACGATAGATCACAGACCCGGACTTTGTCGCGGGCGGAAGCAGGCAGCCGTTTGAGAATGGCAGCGTCGGTGACCGGCTGAAACGATGCAGGATCGAGACTGACGCCCCCCTGAATCAGTGTCTGGCCCTGTTGAGTCGCACGATAGACAATCGGTGCCTCGGCGGTGCCGCTGTCTGTCTTATTGAATTCCAATGACTTACTGATTTGATAAACACCGGGCTGAATATGGACCGTTGCCCCAGCACCCACTTTCAGCTGACCAATCTGACGAGACTGGCGGATCGCATCGCGTGCCTGCTCGATCTGACGAAACGGCTTTGCTTGACTGCCATCGCCCCCGGGAGCAGCATCGGCTTTGACATATAGATTAAGACCTGCCTGCGTATTGCATGTCAGACAACAGACAATCAGACTGGTGAGAAAGAATCGAAACAAGTTCATTGAGGAGCCTGGGGTTGGAAACAAATGGGAAGGTAGTTTGCGTGACGGTTTAGTACAGCACGTCCTGCCTTGAATATAGGAAGCGGCCTGACCAGCGTCAATTAACTGTGGAACTGTTGTAGATAACCTTTCGGATCACCAGGGTTGAAACTGCATTTCTGAGAAATCATTCAGATCGATCTGGGCGGGTAAGCCAGCGACCAGCGCGCTCACTTCACTGAGCGGGATGTATTTTCCGTAACTTCCCTGCTTGTCCGGAATCGGAATTTCCATCCAGATCGTCTCGCCGTTGCGGAGGAATTGCAGCGTCGCATTGTGATCGTCGATCAGCCCGAAGAAATCTTCATCGCCCTGGAGGAGTTCCAGAATCCGATCGGCGGCGAGAGACAGATCCATCTCGCAGGCTTCTTCCGCGCTGAGCGTTTCATTGGTTTTATAACAGCAATAGAAAGCTCGATACCCCATAAACCCTCCGGTCGCGACCTAATAACAGACCAATCATCCTGGCAGGATGAAACAGCCACTCATGGTACTACACAGAGTGGATCTGTCAAACCGGGGTTTAATAAATGATTTACCAGGGGGCATTTCGCAGCATGCTCTGAACTTTGTCATGCACATGCTGATGGAACAGGTGGCCGAAGCCCGCTTTTTCCAGACGGTAAATCAATTCGTGAGTTGTGCAACTCAGTTTTTCAGCACAGGCCTCGACAGACCAGTTGCTGTCAGCGAGTTGCATCAGCAGATAAGCACGTCGGCACTGGGCAGCAGAGAGTCGATACGATTTCAAATATTCCAACGTTCCATTCTTGCGGACGATGGCTTCCCCGATGTGGTTTTCCGCCTTCGGATTCAATTCCGTCATGAACCGCTGCAACTGGAAGGGGCCCATCTTGTAAACCATTTCATTGTGGACCGGACAATCCAGCAGATTATCAGACATCAGTGTGTGCAGCGTTGACCAGTCGCCACGCACACGCTTGACTTCTCGACGCAGGTCTTCCAGTGACGCCACCCGCTTGGCGTCGATGTCCGCTGGATGTAACCGGTTTTCCTGTGCGTAAAGTCCGTAGAAATAGAGCAGCTCACCGTAATCATCGGTCAACAGTGTTTCATGCAGATCACGATAATCATCCGGATGAGGTACGATAAAGGCAGACGCCAGGGCATCTCCCACAAAGATCAGTGAACCAACCTGATTCTCATGAATTTCGAAGACACGGAGGGCATCTTCCAGCCCTTTAATCCAGCGGCCGGGAACCGACATCTCACAACGCGGGCTCAAACCATCGCGGATTGCTGCGCGCGAGTATTCTTCCCAGATCACATCCGGTCCACCAAAATGGAGCGAAAGAAATCCTTCGAGTGAAAGATCCATCGGAAGAAACCGCAGTCGATTACGGTCTTCCCTCTTGCGCATTTTCTTCATTACCCGCGCCGTCATGAAGCCCAGGTCATGAACCCGGCCATCGCTGTTTTTCTGGCCTTTCTGCAGACGTCGTATCTGTGTACCGTAAGCGACGGCCGGTGAACCATCGTTCGACCAGTCCGCGATAAAGGCATGGGGGATATAGGAGTAATATGCCGTTTTCTGATCAAGTTGAACAGCGGCAACATCTTCGTGGTAAGGACGTCGCGTCAAACGGAGATCTTCACGAACCTGTTTACGTATCACGGGCGCGAGACGGACTCCTCCCAGGACTTGTGACGGAGCGAGCTTCAGTCCTTTCAGCGAAATCGTCTGCTGCAGATCTTCAGGTTTCATCAGAGTTCAACATCCTCTTAACACGGTGTGAGAGATACGCTTCCAGATCCTCCAGTTTCGTCGTCCCGGCAGTAAACCGGGCAAAGCCCAGCATGGTGGGAATGTCTTCTGCATCCCGCAGACCGACGGTAGGGATCGTGGAACCCAGTCGTCGCGGTGAATAATGATCGGCGTCGAAGACCGGATTCATATGCACAATCTCCGGAGTATTCCCTTTTCCAATCGTTTCCCGGTAGACGCGGGCCACCTGATCGACCAGCTGAGGAGGATCGTTTTCGTAGCCATCCGAAACAATCACGATCAGGTCTGGCCGCCATTCCAGCGCGGCAAGCAATGGTTCGGCCAGAGCCGTCTGCCCCGCAGGTCGCGTCAGAAATTCATATTCCGCTTCTTCGTTTTCCGGTGTCCAGAAAGACCGGTATTCCCGCGCTGTATTTCTGAGCAGACAACTGGCTGCCAGGGCCACGCCCAGCGGACGGTTTCGCCGCTCTCGACTTCCCAGGGAAGACCGGCTGCGATCCAGAACGGCGGCTACACGTCCCAGCGCGAGGGGAGCGCGACGCAGTGCTTTTGTTGCAGCGGAATTCAGGGCAGCCTGCAGTTCTACAGCGCGGTCCCGTCGCTCGCGTTGCTTCAGCGAGAGTATATAGAGTGCCAGTTTCGTCAGTCCCGCGCGACTCAGGTCAAATTCAATATCAACCCCTTTCGTCCGTGCAGCAGTAGACTGATAGCGCATCTTTTCCGCTGCGGTCATCTTCGGTTGAATCTTCTGCAGGAAGACCTCGCGAGGAATCTGATGCGTCTGTGCCAGTGATTCCGCGACAGTGAAAGGCAGTTCGTAGATGGCAGATGCACTGTACTGCGCCTGTCGATACTGATTGAGCAGGGGCCGCGTGTAAGTCTTCTGGCTGGAAGGATCAAAGAGAAACCGTCCCAGTTCTGCATCGAGTTGAAAATGGATGTGTGCTGCTGCAGAACGAAACTTGTTGCGATATTTGATGGCATCAAAATCCGGTTCTCGTCGCCAGTTAAGGTATGTCTTAATCACGGCACGCGTGCGACGATTATTGATTCGGGCCTGCTGCAATCGTGTAAATAGCCCATACACCCGGTTGGGAGGCAGTCCGCGCAGCGCAGCTGCGATCAGTGCTCCTTCTTCGGCGCGCTGTCGGGGATCACCTGGCGCACCCGACTGGAGCAGGTTGAAGATAATCTGCAGCTGATTAAAGTGATTAATACCGGCTGCCAGCGTTCGCGCGTAAAGCAGGCGATAGTTAATCAGCGTGTACTGGTGCAGGAATTCAATCGAAACGCTGGCGAGATACCGATCGGTATAATACTCGTTCTGCCGGGTGGCGGCGAAACAGGGGTTGATAAACATCACGAGATCTTCCCGTTCGCACTGTTCACGCAGGCGATTTCGTTCGGGAGACGATGTTGAATAGGTTCCGTCGGTCACCAGAGTCATTCCCTGAGTCAAAAAAATCCGTTCGGGGAATGCAGACAGCGACGGGCTGAAAAGCTGCAGAAGCTCACGCGGAAGTCACTCTCAAGTCCCACGAACGGATGTTCGAGTATCCCGCGCCACGGCGGGCATCGCAAGCTCAGATTTTATGACAGGGCAAGTTGCAGGGAAGTTCGCCTGAAGAATGCGGATTCAGGTAGGATGGATCTGCTCACAAGGAAATCCCATTAGTACGAGTTTGTGTCAATTGCCAATGCACTTCCTTCCAGGCACTCAGGGCTGCAATCTCCAGCGCATTGATGATTGAGCGTTCGTTTAATATTCCAAATGGTATGAACCATTCATTGAAACAATTTTAAAAGGGACCTTGGGGTCTCTTCGGAAAAAGCGCTTCATTCTCTCTTAACGTTAGATCCTTCGGTAGATAATACGACTCTTTACAAAGTTCTTTATATTTTTTGAGATAGCTCGCTCCAAAATATTCCAGTAGTAGAGGTTCTAATTCGAGGGCTTGTCTGGTAACAACCAGATGACATAACTGCATAAACAGGTACCGATCATGCTTGGCGATTTCTCCTATTTCATTAAATCCATCAATATAAAACAACGTCAGTATCACAATGGCATCGATGTCAGTTAAGGTTTCAGAAAGATGGGACCAGTCTGGAGTATTATCATCTCCCATTACTGCAACATAGTCTCCAGCCCATCTCCCTTTCGAATAATCGAGCATCAGATGAAAGGCTCGACTGGCGAGTGTCCTTCCCAATCCTCGATGACGTAGACTACCACCCAAAGTATCGATACAGAATTTTCTTTCTTCGTCAGATTGACATAGTAGTAATAAACGCCCATATCGAAACACTTTTTCAAAATAGTAATAGTAAATATCTAAACGTCGAGCATCTGTTTAAACTTCTGATCAAACACTACATCATCGCGAGCAGCGTTTCATATCCATTAAATTCGTTTTTCCAGTCGGCATAACAGCCGACGAGTCCACAGGCCACGCAGCGGCAGCCGAGGTAAAGCCATTTCACATCCGGGGACAGCGAATCATCCTCATTGCGGTAGCGATAAATGCCGGCCGTGATCTGAAAGACTTCCGCACCGCAGACGCAGCCATGTTTCTCGATGTCTGCTTCCTCAGCGTACTCTTCACTGTCACCCATCAGATGTTCGTCTTCACATCTGCCACAGATCCGCAGTGCCACCCCTTCGTCTTCATCGGTACCGAAGTAGAACGAATCGTTCCCGCAGGTACAGCGGACATCTGCAAAATTATCAATCGGGTAACCATTCAGTTCGCTGTACCGCTGCAGTTCCTGACGCAGGTCTGCATGATCGTCGCCGTACCAGTAACCATCCTGTTTTTTCTGAAGACTCATTGGCCATCACTTTCATCGAATCGGGCGACCGGACAAAAAAATATTGTTGATCCGCCGGTTGCGATTCCTTATGGTAAAAGATCGGAGATTTCCTGCCTGCTCGCTTAGCCTACCTTAACAAGGGACCCGCCTGATGAGAATCACAAATGTGCTGCGTCTGCTGTTGTTGTCTGGAGTCATTTTCAATGTCGCTCTGCCCGCGAAGTCATCCGCCGCTGATCCACCAGCCCAGGGCACTTCAAAACAGATCGATCTGGGAGCAGACGTTTCACTGGAGGTCCTGTATATTCCGCCGGGTAAGTTCATGATGGGCAGTACTCCGGAAGAAAAAGCCTGGGCGACCGGTCGGGAAGGGGGCGCAACGCCGGGCACCGTGCGCGAGTCCTACGAAGGAGAAAAGCCCCGCCCGATGCAGGTCAAAGACGGTTTCTGGATGGGACGGACCGAGGTCAGCGTCGGCCAGTTCAAACGCTTTGTCGAAGAGAGCGGCTACGTGACCGATGCCGAGAAGCCGGATGGAGAAACGCAGGTCTTTGATCCCAACTGGAAGATCACGGCCAAAGCCCCGCCGCACCCCTGGATTTCGGTAAAAGGCAAAAGCTGGCGTGATCCGGGTTTCGGATTTCCGCTGCGCGACTGTTACCCGGTCGTCTGTGTGAGCTGGAACGACGGCCGCGCGTTCTGCAAGTGGCTGACCGAGCGTGAGCGTAAAGCGGGACGCCTGCCGGAAGGTCTGGAGTACCGCCTGCCTACCGAAGCCGAGTGGGCGTATGCCTGCCGGGGCGGAAGCACCGAGAGTCACTATTTCTGGTGGGGCGATGATCTGCGGGATGGCGAAGGTCGCCTGAATATCTCCGCTGTCGACTTCCTGCCCGGACGCAACAAGATCTGGCCGCTGGCGAATGCCCCGTGGAGTGATGGCTTCGCGTTTGTCTCTCCCGTCGACCATTATGGCGAGATGGGACGCAACGGTTTCGGGCTGGCCGACATGTGTGGCGGCGTCTGGGAAATCGTCCTCGATCATTTCGATCCCACGGGGGGCCATGAAGAAGTCTATCTGGTAGACCAGAATCGTCGCCCGGTCTGCCGGGGTGGAAACTACTACGACGTACCCGGCAATGCCCGCTGCGCCGTCCGCCTGGGACTCAAGAGTGATTATTATTCCGATTCCCGCGACGGCTTTCGTATTTGCCTGGGTGTCCCCCGGGGGTGATCGAAAATGAGAAGCATCACTATTGAATTATCAGGGCCGGTCACTTGGCTTTTTTAGAAGATCTCAAGAAGTGGCCGTATAGCCCCCGGGAAACGTGGAATATCTGGCTGTTCCTGGTGCCGAAGCTATTGTATGTGGTTTCAGGATTCGTGATGTGTCTGGCCATATTAATCTTTCTGTCAGGAGCGGTTCCGACCTTTCGCACTTACTTGTTTGTTAATAATGCAATAAAAACCGACGGGGTTCTGCTGTCTAACAAATATATTTCAAATGAATCTTCCTGTCCCACGTTCCGTTTTGAAGACCGGCAGGGTAAAACACATGAGTTTACCTCTTCAACCAGCTATAGCCCACCACTCGGCAAACCGGGGCAAACATTTGAGATTCTTTATGACCCCGATGACCCTGAAGTTGCGGCAGAGAATAATCAACGGTCACTTTGGGGATCAGGACCTGTTTTATTACGATCTGGCTTTGTCAATCTTCTAACGTTTGGAGCCATCTATCTTTATACCAGACGTATCTTGAATAATCGGATTCGGAATCTGAGTGATGACTA
Source organism: Gimesia chilikensis (assembly GCF_008329715.1). Lineage (GTDB taxonomy): Bacteria > Planctomycetota > Planctomycetia > Planctomycetales > Planctomycetaceae > Gimesia > Gimesia chilikensis. The sequence continues at coordinate 189,978 of NZ_VTSR01000012.1, forward strand.
AGCCGCCCGGTCAGTCATTCGTTCTGAGTCGCGTCGCACTTCTCCAGAAACGTTTTGAGATTTTTCACAGCGCAATTATCAGGGTCTGCTGTTTCTGCAGTTTCGAGTGCAGGCTTCAACTGCTCACGGATCGTGCAAAGCTCTGGTGAGACCTCAATTCCACGGCCAATGCGAATCAGCAGCAACTCCCTGGCTTCGAAGCGAATGGCTTCACTCTGGTGGTTCATCAGTTCGAGCACGGTACGATCAATCTCAGCCGAAGGATGAAAGACCTGCCGGAGCGTGCTTATTGCGTGTAGTCGTACCTTGAGGCTCTTGTCATGGAGCGCCAGGTTACAAAGCGCGGTAATCAGTGGCTGACTGCTTTCCTGGTGAGAACCAATATAGGCACCGGTTGCGCTGATAGTGATATATCGGGTGTTGGTATTTTGATGAGCCAGGTATTCCTGAAGTACCGGAAGCGCTTCTGGACCTGCTGAGCAACTCGTATCATAGGCCATTCTTCCCAGTTGATTCTGTAGTTCAAGTCGCAGAATCCAACTGGAAGGCGTCAGATGCCAGAACAGAAACAACGCCAGAGGGGTCCCGATGATCAACAGCAGACAACCCAGTCCGCTTCGATTGTATTTGAAGTAGAATTTTGACGGTTTCATCGGGGCACCTCGATCCACTGCAGATCGTCGGTTGCCAGATCAAGTGTAGCGACGGTGAAGACTTTCGCCCTGAACAGGGCACCCGGGTTAATGCGGCGGGTGGTACCTTCATGGAAATCGTGGGTCTGGTGCGAATGGCCGGTGAGCAGGTAATCGGGCTCGGCAGCCAGCAGGTTTTTGAGATCACGGCTGATATGACCGTGCACCAGGGCAATGCGCCTTTCGGCCAGTTTGACTTCGCCGCCCCAGCGCAGACAATGAATGTCCTGTTCCCGTGCCGCCTGTTCGAGTTGAGGGACAAAGTCGGCGTCGTGATTGCCAAAGGTAAAATAGAACGGGAGTATTGCGCAGGCAGAGACGATCTCAGGTGTTGCCAGGTCACCACAATGAAACAGCGCCTCGGCACCCGCCTCCTGCAGCAGCGCGACGGCGCGTACGGTCCGCTCCAGGTGATTGTGTGAATCTGAGAGGATACCGATTTTCACTCTGCCTGTCCTCGGTTACGTCGACAGCGCGTGCTGCAGTACCTGACTTCCTCCCAGACACGGGCCCACTTTTTACGCCAGGTAAAAGGCCGCCCGCAGGCGGCGCAGCGCTTTTGTGGCAGCTCCGATTTGCGGTGCGTCATGGGTAAAGGCCCCCGTTTCCAGGATTGATGATTTAACTGGATTCTAGGGACTACCCTACCTTCAGGCCAGTTGGAAATATCAGACGGGGCCATCTACGCAGCCGAATTCAGCCAGATATTCTACAGAAGCTATTTACTGTCACGATCATGCACATGAGCCGGCGGAGCCGTGGCCTCGACTGCGACGAACGGTTCCAGGATCCGATAGCGGTGAACCGCATGTTTCGGTACCAGCCAGCTTTCGCCCGGATTGAGCAGCAGCTTCTGGTCTTCCAGTTCCAGTTCAGCCGTCCCTTTGATGACGAATCCGACGACTTCATAATCCCGGCTCATTGGTTGCGGGTCGACCGATCCAGGCGATTCTTCCCAGAGTCGCATCGAAACCGAAACTCCGGATGCCAGATATTTTTGTCCCATCGTTCCTTCGGGGGAATGGGCTGAGTCTACTTTTTTGACAGTGGTATCATTCATTTCTGAATTCCTTTCTGCTGAAATGGGCGTGAGCCACGCCAGTTGCTGACGCGGCTCACTGAAAGTGAAACGGTGTTGTAAAGCGGTTGGATGAAATCAGTCGCTTTTCACCACCAGTTCGTTATCAACGAGCAGGGCGCCCCCTTCGTAAGCGTTTTCAGTAGAGGCCCTTCTTTCGCTCCAGGAACTGACCTGCCCTTTGAGGGTCGCGATACCGTCATCCACGGAGACCTTGATCTTCTCGGAACTGACAAACGGACTCCACCAGAGCTCATCCTGAATATCGTTTTTAATTTCCTTATCCGACTGGTAAGGTGACCTGCGGTCATAGCGCACCAGGGCATCCTGATCGATGAAGAGATCATCAATGTAGGGATCGGAAACGTAAGGCCGCTGTTCCGCAACACTCAGGAAGTTCCTGACATCCACGATGCCGGGAACCCGTGACGCCAGATCATCGGCGCGGTTCTTTTCATACTGCGAGTCGACCTTCCCATACAGGTACGCGGTGTCATTCAGGACGGTGACATTAATGTCGAAACGTTCGATATAAGGATCGCGGTAGAAAGTGTCGCGAACATCCGCGGCGATGGCTGAATCTTCACGGTTCTGATTGAACCTCGTTTTCAGCCGGTTCTCCACATAGCTGACGCCCACCGTATTTTTCGCATCCCGGGCGGCTGCACGACGGGCTTTGAGATTGTCGACCGTTCCCCGCAGGGTCACGGTACGGCCAGTTACTTCGGCATCGACGTTGAAGGATTTCACACGTGGATCTCTCATTAAGGCATCCTGCACGGCGCTGCTGATTTCTGCTTCTGATTTACTCACGAATTTATTGCCGCGCAGTTTTTCTTCATGTATCCAGGGATCAACTTCCAGGTGTTCTGTGTCCACATCGTTCACGCCTGCGACCCAGGCATCGGCTTTCGCCATTCTTACTTCCGCAGCGCTACCGACAACCCCTGCGAGCTTCACCTGACCCTGATCGACGGTGACGGTAATCATGTGGTCATTAATTTGTGAATCCCAGCGGAGGGTTTCCTGCACTTCTTCTTCGATTTCCTGATCCGGACGTTCATCCTTGTAAAAGACGTGAATCTCTTCCTGCAGATCAACAACACCGCGTACTCCCTGGGCCACCTTCTTAACCAGATCCAGTTCCTGATACGATTCCACTTTGCCCGTCAGCTTGACAGCGCCTTCATTCACGCGAACATCAATCTCCCGGGCTTCCGTTGCTGGATCGGTACGCAGTGCCGTCTTGATATCTTGCTTGATAGCATCATCCGTTCTGAGAGGAGAAGGTTTGACTTCAATCCGATTGACCACGGCCCGAACCCCTTTGACGGTCTCAGCAATCCGCACTGCCCGCTCCTTGGCCAGGATGTTATTGACCTGACCGGAGAGCGTGACGATGCCATCTTCGGTCTGGATGTCGAGTCTGGTCGAGACCACACCCGGGTCGAGCAGCATCTCATCACTGATCTTGTCACTGATGGTCTGGTTGGTCATTTCGGGTTCCGCTCTGACCTCACGACGTGGAACACATCCCACGAGGAAAGTCAGTGTCGCCAGAGCACAGAGCCAGGTTCTTCGCTGTCGAGAGTTGAGTAAAGCCATTGCTGCCTCCTTCTACATGCGAGTTTATGATACAGACTGCTTCTAGTGCTGATCGTCTCAGGCGGTGTCAGTGGTGAAATCTGAGGCAAGAGAATCTGCCTGAGTGGGATTCGGTGAGAATGCACGCGTTGTTGTGTATCAAATGCCGCAAAACCTATGCCAGTGATGTACTGATTACGGCAGCGTTTGCGTCAAAGTGTTGGCAGTCAGGCAGGTAGAAAAATCTACGTTTTATAAGAGACACCATCGCTTCTGGACGCTCAGCCCCCGCTTTGCGCGGAGAGCCACCGATCAGTAAATTGATCTTCCCGTCTCCGTAGAGCATAATGAATTAACAAGACAAATGTTTTTTACCTTCCTGCTCAGAATGACCCACCGTACAGGACTCCGCTGATGAACTCACCCCGTTTACGTTCCCTGAAATTTCTATTGCCGCTGTGCTGCCTGCTTTTGCTGCTTGTGACTTCTGCCCGGGCTGAGCATGAAGGCAAGATTCAAATCCTGCTGCTGGGTGACAGCACTACAGAGGGCAGCATTCCCCGCCGGTTGAAACCGGAAGGACCGCATCTGGAATCCGTCATCGAACAACTGCTGGCCGCGGAAGGCGATCTGCCGGCCTGTCATGTGATCAACTCCAGCTTGAGCGGCGAATACATCAAGCGGCTGTTTGATTCGGGCCGCTACGATCGGGATGCGGCCAAGCTGCCGGGCGTGGATTATATCTTCATCCGCTATGGGCTGAATGACCGGGCGAAGCGGGAGGACTTCACGGAGAACTTCCCCAAAGATTTCCATGCGCTGCTGGACCGTCTGCGCAAAGACCATCCCCAGGCGGTGCTGATTCCCATGACGGTGATTCCGTTTGCCAATGAAGAGGTGAGCAAAGAGATCAACGCTCTGATCTTCGGCGTTGCGAAAGCAGAGGGGCTGGAAGTGTTTGACATTTATCCACGGTATGCTGCTGAGCTCAAACAGGGCTTTAACATGCTCAACTACCGCCGCTATCCGGTGGAAAAGGTTCCCGAAAAATATCAGGCTCTGGTCAAACCCTTTATCTCGGGAGGCCGGGTAGTCGTGATGGCTAATGAGCTCGATCCGATCCTGGGACATCTGCCCGGCTGGTACTCGGACCGGCACCCGAATCTGGCAGGTTATAATGTGATCGCTGACGAAACCGCGAAATATCTCGCACCTAAACTGCGGGCCCGCAAACCGGCGCAGGAATCAAAACCGTAATTCACCGAGGATTAGAGGAAATCGACGATGCGAAATTCGATGCCACCTGTTTTAGCCAGCCTGATTCTGTTTGCAACACTGTTTTTCATGGCGACACATGGCGAATGCGGGCTCTCCGCAGGAGCAGCCACGGTCGATGTGACGCCGCCTACGTTGCCCGCGATTCAGAACGGGTTGTTTCTGGAACAGAATCAGGACAAAGTCCTGGATCGACTCAAAGCCCGCTGTTTTATCCTGCAGAATGACAGGGCGGCGATCGCCATCGTCGTCGTCGATTCCTGTATGATTCCCCGCGATGTCTGCGAACGGGCCAAAGTGCTGGCCAGCAAACAGACCGGCATTCCCATTCATCGGATGCTGATCGCCTCCACGCATACGCACTCTGCTCCCAGTGTGATGAACTTTTGCCTGGGCACCCGCAGTGATCCCAGTTACGAGCGTTTCCTGCCTCCGAAACTGGCGGAAGGGATCGCACAGGCATTCGCCAACCTGGAGCCGGCACGCGTCGGCTATACCAGCATTGATGCACCCGAGCATACGCACTGCCGTCGCTGGTTACGAGATCCCGAGCAGTACGGCGTCGATCCCTTCGGCGACAAAACGGTCCGGGCAATCATGCATCCGGGCTATCAGAATCCCGCCTTTATCGGCCCCGCCGGTCCCGCAGATACGGGGCTGTCACTGCTCAGCATTCAGTCTGCGGATGGCAAACGACCCATTGGTCTGCTGGCCAATTACTCGATGCACTATTTCGGCGCGCGGGGTGGATTTTCGTCCGATTACTACGGCCGGTTCTGTAACGAGCTGGAACAGAAAGTCGGTACACAAGGAGAGAAGCCGTTCGTGGCCGCCATGTCTCAGGGAACCTCCGGTGATCTGCAGTGGATGAATTATGGAGCGCCCCGTCGCACCGATTACTCGATCGACCAGTATGCCCGCGAACTGGCCGACATTGCCTGGAAGGCGTATCAACAGATTGAGTACGACAGTTCCGAGTCACAGTTGAAGATGGCGGAATCGTCGCTGCTCATCAAACGCCGGTTGCCGAGTAAAGAGCGGCTGGCCTGGGCAGACAAGTACAACCAGGCACGGGGCGAACGTCGTCCGAAATCAAAAGAAGAAGTTTATGCGGAACAGGCACAGTGGATTCACGAGCATCCACAGGAGCAGATCGTGCTGCAGGTGATTCGGATCGGCGACCTGGGGATCACGGCGATTCCGAACGAAGTCTATGGGATCACCGGGCTTAAGCTCAAAGCGCAGAGTCCGTTCAGGCAGACCTTCAACATGGGGCTGGCCAACGGCGCCGCGGGTTACATTCCGCCTCCCGAGCAGCATTACCTGGGAGGCTACACCACCTGGCCTGCCCGCACCGCCGGTCTGGAAGTTCAGGCAGAGCCGCAGATTGTCGACAAACTGTTGCAGTTGATGGAATCCCTGTCGGGCGAAAAGCGCAAGCCGTTAACAACCGATTTCTATAACGACCAGCAACGTACGGCGATCAAGAAGGCCCACACGGAAGATAATAACCGGGTGAACCGTGGGGAGTGATGTATCCGCCGCCCCTCAGATTGGTTCGTCAAACGCTTTCGCAATCGAACCGGCCAGTTGTTCGAGGGAATAGAATTTCGTGGCGACGTCGCGGATATGAGAGACGGTGGCGGATTTGATGAACATCATCTTCGCCAGATGTCGCGAGTCGTTCTGGGTGCTCTCCACGCGATGCTGGCGGCGTTTGACATACAGCGCGAGGGCATGTTCCAGGAATTGCGTATTGGTGCGGGAAAGTTCATCGGCCAGAACTGCCGCAGACTCCATTGCCATTGATGCACCGATGCCGGCGGTGGGGAGGAAACCGGCTGCCGCATCACCCAGCAGCACCACGCGGCCGCGGGTCCACTCTTTGGCTCGCACGTCGGAGAGTTTCCAGAAGAAGAGATCGGAATTGTCATCGGGAAGCGACTCCAGGCAGGTTTCGACCAGTTCCCCCATCCCGGCGAACCGGTCTCGAATCCGCTGATTGCGACCCGGCCCCGGCTGACTGAAGTCGTCTGTCACCGGCGCACCGGCATAAACGCCCGCGCCTTGAGTTGTGGGATAGATCCCGAAGAAGCGTCCGGCGCCCCAGTGTTCGATGAAGGTTTCCTGCGGCACTTGATCCAGGCCGACCCACCAGACCCAGCCACCCCAGTTGGTGTGGTAGTAAGGTTGATCGCCGAAGATCATCTGTCGCACCTTCGAATGAATGCCGTCGGCACCGACGACGAGATCGAATGTCTCAGTACGGCCATCGCTGAATGCAACGGTTGCCGTCTCGCCGTCATCGTAAAGCGTTTCGAGTGTCGTATTGAAACGGAGATCGAGATCGTCGATGGCCGAATGCAGGAGCTTGATCAACTGGGGACGCGTGCAACTCAGGTTGGGGCCGAAGCGATCCGAGATCGGTGCCATCGACCAGTGCTTGACGAGATCGCCATGATTATCGCGGACTTCGTAATGTCTGCATTCGAGAGTCTCGGCGGCGAACTGCTCATAGAGACCCAGGCCATGCAGCACCCGATAACCAAGGGGCCAGAGTCCCAGCATGTAGCCGGCGTGTTCAAAATCAGGGGCACGCTCGATGAGCGTGGGATGATAACCACGCTGTTTGAGCAGCGCCGCCAGCGTCATCCCCCCGATACCGGCTCCGACGATAAGTATTCGCATGGATTAATTGCTCCGAAAGAGAGAGGAATCGGATGGTGATTGAAGCCGACCTATTTAGCCCGCTTTAGAATCATTTCATATGAGTACGAGTCATTGTAGCCTGAAGCGCGTCTGGCGGTGACTACTTCCCAGCCTCGTTCACCCAGGTCATCGAGTTCTTCAATGATGACGGAGTCTTTCGGGGAAACAATCTTATATTCCCACTGGGCTGTTGCAGGCATGTTGAGCTGGATACTCAGCAACTGAATGAGAAGTATCGCAGCCACCAGTCCAATCAGCACAAAGGTAAGTGAATTTGATCTGGAGGCAGACGCTGGTGCCGGGGGAGTGGGCGTTTCCTCTTTCACAAAATCCTGAGGCGGCGGAGTGGCACTCGACTCCTTTACCACAGGTTGGGGAGACTGCCGAGGAGGGGCGGGTGGTTTGGCCTGAACTGTTCCCATCGTCTGACAGCTGAGGCAGCGAGCTTTTTTACCAATGTATTCTTCGGGTGTTTCTTCGGTATGTCCGCATTCGGAGCAGATAAAAATGGCCATCAGGATTCCTCTTTGATCTAAAACTCATAAGGGTTATAAGTCTCAGTTTAGCCCCATGTGCACAAGTGATCAAGCACTTTGGTCTGCTGATGTGGAGATCGCTTCCAGTGGCATTGGTTTCCCTGCTGCCTGTTTTTCTCGACGAATTAAGGACTTCCCAAAATCAACAAGATGAGTAGAACTACTACGTTAAGATCTTACCTCTGCTCAGAAAGTCCACAGTATGCAAACCTACCACCACGAATTCTCGTCCGTTGAAGACTACCTGCACCACCGGGCTCCTTACCTGATGGTCGATGACATCCAGTCGATTTCGGACAGTGAGATTGTCACCTCTCGGCGCGTCACGGGTGAGGAGTATTTTCTGCAGGGGCACTTTCCGGGGGCACCGGTGGTGCCGGGTGCGATGATGCAGGAAATGACCACGCAATCCGCGGGGATCCTCATCGCCGCCCGTTATAATCCGATGTCGGAATACAACACTCACGATCCGCATTTTAATGAGTACGCCCTGGGTGTGCTGGTCAAAGTGGAACAGGCCCGCTTCAAAGGCTTCGCCCGCCCCGGGGATCAGCTGGAAATCCGGGTGAATCTGAATGAACGGCTGAGTGGGATCTTCGATTTCCGGGCGACCATTGCTGTCGGGGAAAAGATCATCATGCGGAACCGCTTTCAGCTGACGAACATCGAATCCAGCGTGTTGACCGGTCCGGTCGGGGTGTAGCAGGCTGAGCAGAGTCTCTCAACGACAGGCCGCCAGCAGCCGCTGGGCGGTGGAGTAAAACCAGAGACCGGCATCGTTGCGGAGCATGTGGGCTACTTCGCTCATGCCGCGGAACTTTTCCTTGCCGATCTGGGTGCCGTTGAGCCGCTTTAACTCTGCTGCCAGGTAGGGTAGTGGAAACCAGTGTGACTGATAGAAGGTTAACAGCTGTCGTCGCCACCAGGAGAGGTAGAATTCCTGGGTGACGACGTCTGCGACCAGGTAACTGATGATGAACGTCACGCCGTTAAAGAGCAGCAGACAGCCTGCGATCAGCAGAATAGCGGAGATCGAATCGGATTTATTGAGGGCGAAGAGCAGGCCGACGATAATCGAGACCAGGAAGATCAGCACGAAAGCCAGCGTGGGGATCTTCACCGCTTTGCGATACTCGGCACCTTCCGTTTCGGCAAACAGTTGACCGGCCAGACGGTGCGTCTGTTCCGGTAAGGTCGCTGGATCATCGGGGGACCATTCGGTGTCGATGCGTTCGGAGACATCCGCGGCGATCGTTTCCCAGAGGTAGATCACGTCTTGGCAACCCCGGCTGGGCACATCGAATTCTTTCAACAGTTCATCGCGTTGTGAGACCAGCGTCTGCTGACATTCCAGAAACCGGCGATCCGCCACCTGTTCGCTCTGGGTGCAGTAGTCGATAATCGTTTGATCGATCAGTTTTCTGATCGGCCCGCCTTTTAAAAACTCCTCGCGCTGTTCCCGGTAGCTGCGAATCAGAAACAGGAATTCGTATTCGAGTTCGAGCCAGTACGACATCCGCTCGTGGTATTCGTCGATCTGGACGAGGATCATGCGGATCCAGTCGGGGTCCGCTTTCCACAGACCCGCTTTGAGCAGATGCACGTAGAACACCAGCATATGATCGACTTCGTGATCGAGCAGGTTCGCTTCACAGGCCTCCAGCACCTGGCGAAACTGGTTGAAGGGAACTTCCCGGAGCAGACGGTCCCAGGCGTTTTCCGTGAGATAATAGAAACGATCGTTACGAATGACCCGCGCCGTCTCGACCAGCAGCTTGCCCAAACCCTTAACGGTCTGGTCGGTCAAAAAATACTGGTGCAGCAGTTCAAACAGGGCCGGCTCTTCCGGATGGGCTTTCAGCCCTTTCAGCAGCCAGAACGGGAATGAAAACTCTTCGTCAGAAATCAGATCCGAAATCAGCGCGAGTGCATAATAATCGTAAGGCGTTTTGTGCGGGAGGGTCTTGAGTTCCTCGTAGACCTCCGGCAGTGGTTCCTGCTGGACGCGTTCGTAGAGCTCGGGGAATTCAAGCAGCGGTGTGGATTCCGATTCCGACTCACCGTGATCGATGTCCGAGGGAGGCAGGATGGTCTGTTCCTCGGAAGACTCCTGAGCCTGGTTACCGGGAGCGGGCGGGGCTGACCAGTCGAACTGCGCCTGGGGTGGTAAGCTGCCCGGATTCAGTGTTTCTCCATAACGGAGCGCGTCGTTCAGACGTTCATAAGCGGCCCGGATCCGCTGGAATTCTTCGGGGCATTTCTCCGGTTTAAAGCGTTTGATCAGCGCGTTGTAGCTGCGTTTCAGGTCGCGCACATCGTAATCGCCCGACAGAGAAAAAAACTGTTCGGGGTCATCCGGTAACAGGTCCCACTGTGGTTCGTCAGATTCGCTCATGCCAGTCTCCGGAATCAGCCAGTGAGAGTTTCAGGAAGATAGAACAGCGCCAGCAGCAGGACCAGACCGATGGAGGCGATGATCAGGGCATACAGGACATTAACCGTACGATTGATAGAAGACCGTTCCCTGCCCGAAACGGCGACCTGATTCAACCAGTATTTTTCCAGTTCATAGAGTTCGGGAAATTGTTTTTGAACGACTTCCGCGATGCGCTGGTAGTCGCGTGGTGTATTCAGATCAAGATCGGCCAGCTCTATGCTGGTGGACTCCCCATTTCGAGTGCGGAGCCTTTCCGCCTCTTCCGGCGGTGCGACCACCAGCTGCGTGAACTGTTCGTAAAAATTTTCAAAGCAGGCATGGTGCTGTTGCAGACGTGCGAATTCGCCTTTGAGCCGGGCAACCTGTTGCAGGCGACTGACGGAAAAACCCAGTTCGGGAAATTCGTGGACATCCAGTTTTTCAAGCTGCACCAGCAGTGATTGCGCATTGACCTGCCAGAAATTTCTGCGGATGGTCTCTAACTTTTGCCGTGCCCGTTGCTTGCGATCGATAAAATTCAGATCCACATCAGCCAGGAATGGGTGTTCCATCGAATGGGAATTCAGAAAGTGGTGCCGCCGTGCCAGAATTTCTTCGGTACAACCCAGGGGGTTCATCTGCAACAGACGGCTGAGATAGTCCTGTTCGCTCTCGCGCGCTGTTGTCATGATTCGCGTTCCCGGCCTTCCTCTTCATCGTAGTGGAATCCCAGGGCTGCCAGGGAGGTTAACAGATTCTGACGGACGGAGTCGAAATATTCGCGATCGCCGGAGGACATCGCATGCTCGAACTGATCGATCATGGATTCCAGATCTTCGCGCTGGTAAGGGCTGACTTCGCCGATGACCCGCTCCGCAAAGGAGAGTAGATGCTGATTACGCACATCGTCCCGCGGGTAAAATTTGAGCGCCTGCAACTTCTTCACGGCCGACTTGATCTCTTTACTGGAGGAGAGCCGGGCGTGTTGAGTGAGTATGAGCGTTGATTTTTTACCGGTTTCCGGCACGTAGGCTTCGACTTCCAGAATGCCGTTTAAGTCATACGTGAACCGCAGATGCACGGGCTTGCCCGCTGGTCCGGGGGGAATCCCTTTGACCTCCAGTTTGCCCAGGAAGAGATTGTCCTCGACTTTGCGCGATTCCCCCTGGTAGACGCCGACAGCAACCTGCCGCTGATTGGGTGAGACCGTATACACCACTTCTTCGCGGGAGACTGGAATGGTGGTGTTGCGATGAATCACGGGCAGGAAATAGCCGTCCACCTTACGCTGGCCAAATTCCTTAATGACCTCCGTTCCCAGTGTGAAGGGGCAAATGTCGGTCATCACCATGTCGTCGACGGCCTGGTCATCCTGGATCAACGCTGCCTGCACCGCAGCGCCGAGCGCCACAACTTCGTCCGGGTTATAAGAACAGAGCGGCTCGGTCTCGAAGAAGGAACGCACAAAAGAGCGGACGACCTCCATGCGGGTGGCACCACCGACCAGAATCACGTCTGTGAATTCCTGCGGCGGAATCCGCGAATCCCGAACAGCCCGGGCGATGGGCCGCGAGAGACGTTTGATTAATGGTTCGCTCAGTTTCTGGAACTGTTCCTGTGAAATCGTAATGACCGGAGACTGCTCGGTGATTTCGCCCTGCACGTCAGGGAAACGAATTCTGGCTTCCGAAGCTGTCGAGAAGGCATGTTTGGCAGCCTCGCATTCCTGCTTGAGTCGTGCGACGAGCAGGGGGGCTTTCATTTCAGCCACTTCCAGTTGCATTTTCTGTGTGCTGAGTGTCCATGCCAGAATGCGATCGGTAAAGTCTTCGCCACCCAGCATGCTCTCGCCTGCGGTGGAGATGATTTCCAGGGTTCCTTCAAAGACTTCCATCGCGGTGACATCGAAGGTGCCGCCGCCGAGGTCGATGACAATCAGTCGCTTGTCGGCCCCTCGATCATGAAAACCATATGTGAGGGCCGCCGCCGTCGGTTCATTGATGATACGCCTGACATTCAGACCGGCCAGCTCTCCCGCCAGCTTGGTGGCATTCCGCTGATGATCATTGAAATAAGCGGGAACCGTGATGATGGCATCCTCCACCGGGGCTCCCAGGTAGGCTTCCGCATCCTGTTTGAGTGACTGCAGGACCAGACTAGACATCTCCGGCGCGGTGAAGGTATGCGTGCCGATTTTCACACTCTGCTCGGTCCCCATAAGTCGTTTAAAAACCCAGGCGCAGCGTTCCGGTTGCGTGACCCGCATTTCCTTGGCGGCAGCGCCCACGAGCACACGATTGTCCTCCGAAACACTGATCACAGAGGGCGTCAGAAACGAGTTCAGGGCATTAGGGATGAGCCTGGGCTGACCATCTTCAAAGACGGCGCACAGGGAGTTGGAGGTTCCCAGGTCGATACCAATCATATGTGTCATGGCAAAAGAATCTATCTCGAGAGCGTGCTTAAGTCTGCACGCGGATGTTAGAAACAGGATCACTGATTAACAGATTGTAATCTTCCGTTCAGGCTGTTTCCACACTCAATTCGAGCAACTTAAGAGACGGGTTCAATCTTCTGTAATGGGTTGGGTGAAATAGATTGAATGGACTGACACAGTTCGATTGATTGAGGTTCTACAGGCCTGGCGACAATCACGATTTATTCCAGCGTGAGCGTGCCCAGGTCAACGGGGTCTTTGTTGGCCGACTGGTCCACGGGGGGGACGGTGAAGATATGATTGATAAGCTTGCCCACACGATGTTCATGAAAACGGACCGTTAATGCATAATTACCAGGCGGTACATCATCGATGCGGAACGAGCCGTCACGGTCCACAGTTGCGAACAGACTAGGTGATCTGGCGAGCAATTTTTTTCTGGTCTCCTTATAGTTTTGATAGACGATCTTTTCTTTCTCAAAAGACTCTGACTCTCTGAATTTTCTAATCCAGTCACGGTACTGGAGCGGATCCTTCTGAACGTCCTCGTCAGCCATGATTCCCGGAGGGGGATTCAGGAAGCGATGTCCGTCAATCAGGGCGAACTGCCAGAGCGGTTTGCCTTTAAACTTTTCAGGGGCAGCGAGTTTGCCGGTAACGGAACGCCCGGTACCACCGATGTCCTGCGAAATGGTTTCACCTGCGACCAATGTCAGTGGAACACGGATTGCCGATGTGGCTTCGGTAGCTCCTTCATCAACCATCAGACTGATCCGACGGTTGATACGCCCTTTACCTGGCCAGACCCGTTCAAACACGAAGCGTCCCTGTGCTCCCGTGGTGACATCATGATGGGTAAAAATATTTGGCTCATCGTCACCATATGACAGGGTGACCTGGCTGAGTATTGTAAGTGGAATATTGGGTACAACTTTCTCTCCGATGTGGTAGACACCCTCTACGCGTGCCCAGGGAGTCAAGGTTAATGGATCGGGAAGAGGACCCGTTTCGGATTTATAATGAGCGAAACCGGAAGGATGCGTGATCACCAACTGGTATGGTTCTGTACGCGCAGAAAAACGGAAGCGGCCGCGATCATCTGTACGAACCTGAGTGGCATAAGTGGAACCATCGTCAATCTTTCCATTCTGCACAGTGATTTGAGAGCCCTTGATGCCCAACGCCACTTTTGCATTGGTGGCAGGCGTTTTCTCTGGAGTCAGTACTGTTGAGGTGATATCACCCTCCGGTTTCAGTGCGAAGTCGATGTTCACGTCACCTTCATTGGTTTTAATATCTCGCGAAATTGCCAGTTGATAGCCGGGGGCTTCTATGCGCACAAGATGGGCGGGATAGTCATCATGCAGGCGAACCTGGTATTGACCGTCGGTTGCATTAAAAGCATCGCGAGGAATCCAGTTCATGCCAATTTTGGGATCACTGTTTCGCAGCCCCGGAGTAACGTGGAATTTTTTGATGGGTTCTTTCGTTTTGGCATCAAATACACGCCCCGAGACAATCAGTGCACGTGGGGGAGTAAAGACATATTCTTCTTCCCGGGCGAGCAGTGGTTCATCTGAGATTTGCATTCCCCCCGGCCGACAGATGTCTGCCTGGAATTCATCGAGGGGTGCTTCATTCCATTCCCAGACACCTTTGTTGTCGGCGTACTGACTGATGTGATCGAATTCGAAATAATCGATGCGTCCGCGCCAGCGTTGGAAGAAAATCCGTGCCTTGGGAATGCCTTTTCCCTGTTCGTCGACCACGCGAATCCGAATGTGCCCGCCTGGCTTGAGAACAAAATCGACGGGATCCATGTCTTCAGCGACGCGTACTTCCTGCAACTCCAGGGCACGTCCCTTTGCAGAAGCGACAACCCGCGTGAGTCGTGGTTCACATCCCCTCAGCACATAGACGCCGTGCTCGTCTGTCGTTGCTTTGCGGAGGTCATTCAGAAATTTGGTGCGAATCAACGCACCGGCAACCGGTTTGCCGTCTTCATCCGTCACGGTCCCGGTAATATCCAGGCCTCGGTTGAGGACGGTCTGCTTGGTTGGGCTCTGGCCTGCTTTGAGTCCAAATTCACTACGCGCGACACGACCTCTCCAGGGACGATAGTCAGGATGATTCACATCGATGTGGAGATCGGGTTTCGAGCCCGGAACATGATGATAGCGCCAGCGTCCTTCAGCGTCCGTGGTAATTTTGGTCCCAACGCCCAGTCTGCTCGTATCACCGGGCCGTTTTTTATATTTCACACTGGGGGAAACCTGGGCACCTTCAATCGGCTTACCTGCTTCGTCTACCACAACGCCTCCCACCGACCAGCCTGCGTCGAGTTTTGCGGTAAACTTCCCAGGTATAGACTCAGGATGATTGCTCGTACTCCATCCGGCCCAGTAGGGGCCGAAGTCGGATTTTTTAATACTGAGGTTGAACCGCTTCAGCTTCTGCGGAATTTTGAAGAACAGTTCCCCCTGTTCGTTGGTCTGTGCGAAAGGACCATAGGTCGCCTCGCGCAGAAATTTGCCGCGGACGATATTTTTTGCTATGGGCGAAGGATCGCTGCGAATTTCGACCGTCGCATGCGGCACCCGTTTACCGGCGGGGTCGACAACCGTCAGTTGAAACAGCCGCTCTGTGTCCTGGACTGCTGTAGTTTCCGTTTCCGGTTTCGTGTCTTGTGATTCAGCCACGGTCTTTTCAGCGGGTTGTTCCTGCTCTGCGGTTTGCGCCGTGGTTGAAGTCAGAAACAGAAACACCGGCAGGGCCAGCATCAGGACCAGCAGGGTACAGATTCCCCCTCGCGAGACGGGCAGTGGTTCGTGGAGCGGTTCTCCAAACAGACGCGCCACGCGACGGCGGATTTCGGAAGGTGATTTGCCGGCAGCAGAGAGTGAGGTCAGCTGTTGTTCGGAAAGGCGGCTGCGATGCGCCAGTTCTGCGACCCGGAGCAGGGCCGTGGAGTACACAACGCGGGCTGCCTCGAGCGAACGGTGATCCTCGGCTTCAATCCGGCAGGTCATTTCATCACAACAGTATTCCCGCAGGAGACTGATTCGCTGGCTGAGATACCAGAGGGCGGGATTGAAGAACAGGACGACCTCCGCCAGACGCTGCAGGAGATTGATCCAGAGATCATAACGTCTGATGTGAGCCAGTTCGTGGGCCAGAATCAGTTCCAGTTCACCGGCTGAGAGACTGCTCATGACGGACGCAGGCAGTAGAATGGTCGGACGCAGCAAACCTGTTACCTGTGGAACGACGATCTGTTCGGCACAGGTCAGTACGGGGAGGACCTTCAGATTCCATTGTTCCGTCAGACGGGCAAGAAATTCCAAACAGGAACCTGTCGAGACTGGTGTGGCTGCGGCACGCACACGGGCGATGCGTAAATGGCTGGCCAAAAGTCGCAGCAGCATCAGCACAACGCCCGCCAGATAGAATGCGGCGATCCAGGGAGTCAGTACGCTCCAGTCAAACGGAATCGGTGTGTGGGAGTGTCGATCTGTTGCCCGGGATGACGTTGTGCTCTGATTCGGGGAATCGGCTGTCTCTGTGAATGAAGCCCGGGGCGGTACAGGCAGCGTCTCTGTAGGTGATTCCAGTTCTGGCCCAGCAGGAGGGACTGACTTGAATACAACCGGGGTGCCTGACTGGCTGAGTTCAGCCTGATTGGTGTCCGTCACTCGCAGCCATTGAAAGTTGATTGGCAGCGAAAGGCAGGCCAGCACCAGTGCCGAAACATAAAGTGTATAACGCTGTTCCACGGCCAGCGATTTCCAGAGCCGGTCAATGCACCAGACCAGCAGGGCAACCAGGGTGATCTGCCAGAGGGAGTGCAGCAGTGTCAGGCAGAGGCGGCTGCTCAATGCCGGATCGATCAGGGTGTGCCAGCTCATTCTTTCAGCTCCTTTGCCTTGCGCGTGATCAGCTTGCGGAGTTCGGCGAGTTCGTCGGAATCGAGCTCAGCCGTTTCGAGGAGATTCAGCACCAGGTCGCTGGAGGAACCGTCAAACACACGGGTCAACAGATCTCCCATGATGCTGCCTGTGACGGTCTGCTTTTCTTGAGCCGGGGAGAACTGAAACGATTTACCGGCCTTCTCGCGTTTCACATAACCCTTGCGATACATGATGTTTAAAATCGTGATCACTGAGCTGTGCGTCAAAGGGCGGCCGGCACTGGTTTCAAGTTGATCCCTGACTTCTCGCACCGTGAGCGGCGAAGTGGACCAGAGGATCTTGAGAATTTCCAACTCCAGATCGGTCGGATGTTCGGAGACGGGACGTGCCATCCATCTGCTCCCTGCAGACAGGTCGGGTAGACCTGACGTATGATTCAGGAAATAAATTTAATTCGTTAAAAGATGGTAACGGCGGCAGAGTAGTTCGTCAAGAAGTGTTTTTAATTTATTAAAATTTGTGTGCTGGCTGGAGCACAGGGAATAACAGACTCATGCAGAGGATGTGTCCGAGTTGCAGTTATCTGGTCGTAAACCTGACCGCGGCAATCATTCAATTGATAGAGTCAGCTGAATGATTGTCGGCGTTCCCTTCCAGATAATCTTGTATGTAGAGCTCCTGGACGATGACTTTGACTGCTGCCAGGAAGGGAGAGGCGATGATGGCTCCCAGAAAACCGAACAGGACACCCATGATGGCCTGGAACGAGATCAACAGTGCCGGGGGGAGCGAGACCTGCTGCTTTTGAATCAAAGGGGTAATCACGTAACTCTCCAGTAGCTGCAGGCCGATATAGGCGGGGATCACGAGTGCAGCTGTGGTGGTGCCTTGGGGGAGAGCCACGAGGATTGCCAGGATAAAGGAGATCGCGGCACCGATATTGGGGATGAATGTCAGCAGTCCCGTGAGGAACCCCAGCGTACCCGCCATGGGAACGCCGATCAGCAGCAGGACCAGCCAGGCACCCAGGCCGGTCACCAGCATCGAACCGAAGCGGCCGATCAGCCAGTGCCAGAGCGTGTCTCCCAGCTGATTCATGAGTTGCCGGATCCGCTCGCGGCGTTCTGGAGCAAACAGAATGACTACGCCATCTCGATAGGTCGCAGGTGTGGTCGCCAGAAAGAGGCCCACAAACAGAATCAACACCGAATTCACTACGAGTCCAAATGTCGTACGGAACATCTGACCGACAAAGGAAGCGGCCTGTTTCGCAGGCTGCGCCAGTGAATTCAGATCAGGCTGCTGTGATTGATCGGATTTCTTATCCGGGGACTCCGCTGTCTGCTCAGAGGATTTCGAATCTTGAGCCTGGCTGGAATCGGGTTTCTTTTTTTCAGAGTCGGATGCTGGAAAGAGTGACTGAGATAAGTACGGGGTCGATTGAATCACGGATTTGACCGTCGTATACTCTTCAGCCCATTCCTGAATTTTCTCAGTACCGCGTTCAATCTGTCGACTGGCTTCCTGCACCTGATTCTCGATCTGTACGAAGAACAGAGTCATGGTCCCCGCAGAAAGCAGAATCAGGGTCGATACGAGTAATGTCAGACTGCCCTGGTAAGGGATCGGCAAGACTCGGCTCAGACCATTACTGGCAAAGGTCAGAAAGACAGCGAAGAGGACCGCCAGGAATAGCGTTAAGATGATTTCCCAGGTGATGACCAGCGCAGCGGCTAAGACGACGACCACCACCAGTGTGGTGATCGTCCTGCTCAACATTACTGCGGTCGATGAAGAAGCTTCGGGCTCTGTCATGAAATTGTCTATCAGGTACCACTGAAGGCTGGATTATCAACGACTTTCCATTCATCCCCTGAATTCCAGGGACCGCTGGAATCTTCCCCCAGATCACCGGAGTCGGTTGAGTCGTTGAAGTACTTGTCGACCCACTGCGAATCAGGTTCCAGTTCGCCAATTTCCAGCGGTTGTTTATCCATACTTTCCAGTGCCTGACCGAAGGCTTTCAGGTGAGTGATTTCCCGGGTCATCAGGAAGCGCAGCGCATCCTTGGACCCCGGATCGTCGGTATGATCGATGAGACGTTCATAGACGATCTTGGCCCGGGCTTCCGCCGCCATGTTGGAACGCAGATCAACCTCAAGCTGACCGGTCACGGCAATATAGTCGGAAGTCCAGGAAGAACCCTGTGAGTTACTCAGCGACACACCTCCACCACCGACTACTGCAATCAGTGGATCTTCCAGAGCGGCATCTCCCGCTTTTCGTAATGGTTTGAGGTGCATGCGGGCCAGCGCACCGATGACCTCCAGGTGACTCAATTCTTCAGTGCCGATATCCATCAACAGGTCTTTGCGGGCCGGGTCTTCACAGTTCATACCCTGAATCGAGTATTGCATGGCTGCGGCCAGCTCGCCATTCGCACCGCCGAACTGTTCGAGCAGCATTTTCCCAAAGCGGGGATCGGGATCTCCTACATCTACTTTATACATCAGTTTTTTAACATGATGATACATGCCTGGTCCTTTCGTAAATCGTGTCGATTATAGACTGATTACGGGGACAGCTTTGCAACGTACAGACTTGGGCGGGCCATCGCCGTCTGTCCCTCTGGTTTAAGATAACTGTGTGCAGAGATTCGCAAACGGCATGCCAATGCATGCTGGAACCAGAGATCGTGTCTCTGCCTCGACTTTTTGAATTTAGAGAATGCGAACTTTTGAGAATCTCTGCAGTTGTCATCTGTAAGCGGTGCCTGACCGCGCAGCGTGAACGCTGGGGAGTCAGCTGGATCTCGGAAAACGGAAATCTCAGCCCCCTTCCGGGTTGTCTTTTAATTGTCGCGCCGACTCTACGGCATCGCTGGCATCTTCCTGATCGCCGGCATCCAGGTGCGGGCCTTCCTGGGTGTCTGCGGCTTCGGATTCGTGACTTAATTCCACCAGCAGGGGAAAATGATCGGATCCGATAGATGGCAGCGTACCGAGTTTCACGACGCGGAAATCATCCGAATGAAACAGATAGTCCAGCGGGTAACGCCAGATCGACGAGGTGGCGTCAAATGTCGGATAGAGACCGCGTCCTTTACGGGGATCGAGCAGGCCGCTGACTTCCTGAAACAGGTTTGTCGTGCGTGACCAGCCGACATCATTTAAATCACCCAGCACGATGGCGCTGGGACTGTCGCGCACTTCGCGTCCGACCAGTACGAGTTCGGCATCGCGTTTGGTTGTGTCTTCTCCCGGACGAGGTGGATTCGGGTGTACGGCAAACAGGCGTACGATATGTCCCGAGGGAAGTTTGACGCGCGCATCGATCGAGGGGATCTCCTGCTTGATCATGGACCGGATGCGGGCACTCTCCAGGGGAAGCCGGGAATACACGGCGATACCGTAGGTATTTTCGAGTGGATGTTTCAGCTGCCAGCCATAGGATTTTTCGAGGGATTTCAGGTCGCGAATCCAGCGCGCGTTGACCTCACATAGCACGACGATATCCGGTTGTTCCTGCTCGATCAGAGACAGTACCGCTTCGGCGTTCTGGTTTTCCTGATAGACGTTCGCCGTCATAATCCGCAGGGGGGTTTGCGGATCAGCAGACTCTGCCCACTCCACTTCATGGGGGGCGAAAGGCAGGTAGGGAAAGATCCAGAATAATTGAATGCAGCAGCTGATTGTCAGTAGGAAAATCCCTGTTTTTGCAGCAGTTTTATGCCAGAAGGGAATGAGTGCCAGCAGGAGGACGACATAAGCGAACAGCAGTTGAACGCGGGGAAAATCCCCGATGCGGACCCACCACCAGTCAACGGGTAGCAAGGGAAGCAACGCGGTCAACGCCGCGACACCGGCCAGCAGGATGACGCACCGGTAAACCCATTTGCGAACGGGCGATTCCGGCGTGCTGTCAGAGGGCTCTTCACTTGTTGTTTCGGTTGGGACCAATTCCTGATCTCCCTGTTGCTGGAAGACAATCATGCGTAATCGAGTTTACGATGCAGCGGCTCCGCGTTCCCGGGTATTCACATAGACGTTGTCACTATGGTACAGCAATTCTGCCCCGACAACGTTTTCAAAAAACTCCGCTTCCAGTTTGACTTCGGGATCTTCGGAGTGCAGGACGGAAATGTCTCCCGTTGTTTCGAAGACGACAGCCAGAACATGTTCATAGTTCAGGGCGTTGGCTGCGCGGAGTTTCCCATACACGTCCGTCCGTGTGACGTTTGCTTTGCGAAGATTTTCTTCCACCATGGTCCCGCCATGCATTAAGAGTAACGGTTGATTATCGATGAGTCGGCTGAACCAGTGATATTTCTTTCTCGAGAGTGCCAGCAGCCATTGCCCGACAAACAGCGTTGCCAGTGCCGTCAGGCTGATTACCAATGTCGGGTTCGCTGATGAGATCGTGGACGCAAAGATGGAACCGACGGCCAGAGTCATTGCAAAATCGCCCGCCGACATTTTTGAGAAGCTTCTCAAGCCGGTAAAACGGGTATAGGCGATGATCACAGTATAAGTAATGAAACACGACAGCAGGACCATGGGAATTTCAGTCCATTGTGAAGTAACCCATTTTTCGAACATGGTTCTCGCTTTTCTGAGCTGAAACAGGGTGGAAATACAAAACGGATCTGTGACTCAGACTAAGCAGATTGCGTGCCAAACTGAATTAACTGCGACTCAGGGGTCAGCTGGAATCACTGTTCATAGACATAGGAAATCCGTTCGTTCTTGGTCTTTCCTTTGACGGTCCAGTCCAGGTGCAGTGTTTCGTTCTCGAGGCGCAGTGTGGCCGTGTAGAGGTCTTCGCTGCAGACATGCGGCTCGATGGAATCCCAGCGATCACCTGCGGTCTGTTGCAGATCAAACAGATACACCGGATTCGCATTTCCAAAACGCAAGTGCTCCAGCCGCAACTGTTTCTGTTCCGAATAGGCACGCCAGCGATACACATTTGTAAAACGCAGAGACTTTCCTTCCGGCGGTGACCAGTTTCCGGCTTCGTGAAAGAGCAGCGTCTGGTCATCGATGGATTCAACTTCCACCGTGCCAACCCCCGTACCATTCCAGCCACTACCGGAACCAAAGGATTGAGCCGTGAACGTCAGCGTGGTGACAGCGGTCAGACTACCCCAGAGCGAGGTCAGGTCAAGATTCGCAGACATGGGATTGTGTATTCCTGTTTGAGTCAGTCTTTCTCACCATAGGTGACTTGGTAAGCCCAGTCAATCTGGTTCTGCTTGCCTGCCAGGCGGTAGAGTTGTTTCTCGATGGCGGGGCGGTTGGGCCAGCGCTGCATCCCCTGGGGACCAGCCTCGCCCACCCGGCACTCAAGCCAGCTCACGCAATGGCTACTCTTGGAGACCTGTAAACGAGCATAGACGGGTGCCAGTTGAAAGTCATCCAGAAAATCAGCCAGTCCAAAAATGAGTGCTTCCCGCTCTCCGAGCTTGAGCGCCTCGTGCAGGTAGACGTCGTCAAAGCAGAGGTGTTCCCATTCCGGATGCAGCTCCCGCAGCACATCGGGAATAAAATATCCCAAAGCTGAGACGAGATTTCCAGAAGCGGCGGAGTCGGGCAGAGCCTCTCCTGTATCTGTCTGGGGCAGCAGCTCTGCCAGGGCCTGTACAACCATTGTTTCGGCCGTTGAGATCATACGCTCGTCGTCTGTGTTGAAGGGAAGATCTCCTGTAATGAATCGATCAGAAAGTCGGGGATTTGTTTGAGGTCATTGCGGAGAGCGGTGGGCTCCGTCTCACCCAGTTCTGTCAGCATGGTTTTGGCTCGGACGATCACCCGGCGGAGGACCTCGCACTGATCGGTGTGCAGCCGCCAGTACGACTCAGGTACGGAGAGTACTGCATTCGGAGACCTCCGGTTCTCCCCAGTCTTCGCTTTCTAGTTCCTGCAGGCTTTTGCGACGCTCGAAGTTTATTTTCATCAATTGACTCTTCTTCCGTCAGGGTGAAGAAATGCTGTATCATCAATCAGGTGCGAAACACTATCAGGAAAACAAGGAGATCAAAAATGTGACAGCCGCCGTTGTGATAATAATGGCTGTGTTAAAAAGTAGTGACATCGCAAGAATTGAAAAAATCAGTCCCCCGTTCATACAGGTGGTAGGCATCACAAAACACCAAATGAGGAAGACAACCACTGCCACGACCGCTGCCCAGTAAATGCCCACATATAGAGTCGCAATGAGGGGTGTAAGAAGAGGTATGAGTCCCAAGGTGAGGACAACAATCAGGCCCCAGTCCACGGTAGCGTTGTCTTGTGTGTGGAGATCGCGATTCGATTCGTCCGGCATGATTAACTCATCTGAATAGATTCAAATAGATCACTCATTCGAAGCAGAATGAAAATCCTGCATGGAAATTAATTATACCTCTGATAAAGAGCCATGTTGATGCCAAAGTTGCAGGAATGCTTGCACATGCTGAGTAGTGCTTTTTTTACTTATAAACAACGGGTCATTTCCAGTTATCTTCCCCATGGCAACGGCAGTGACAGTCAACATCTTCCGTAAAACTGTGAGGTCCCCAGCCTTCATTAACGTAGCTGCTGCAGGTGAAGTGTTCAAACACCGTTTCAGAGAAATGGACCGATTTCTGATGACAACAGAGCCCCCAGTCCGCATTCCAGGGAGCAAAGAAAGCACAGCCACCACACTGAAATCCATTCTCATAGAGCTGGAGACTTTCTGGTTGATCGGGCCAGTTTTCAGCATACTGTTGCGCAGATTTCTCGTTAGAGAATTCATTGATCACAAGCTTGTTTCGATTCATGGTATTCTCGCTGGCGGTTTTTGAGGGAGCCTCTCTCTGAACTCGGAAGCTATCGCTATAAGCTCAGAGGAGACACACTCTGGAACTACGGGTTCGATTCTGCGGACCGGAAACCGCTCAGGGCTGCTGCCACCTGTGTAGCATCTCCGACAAATCCCATGCCTGTCAGAACCTGCGCCAGCTGTTCTTTGAATCGGTTCAGTTCCTCCTCGGCAACTGTGATGGCATTTCGTAGATCAGCGGGATCGACCATCCAGCGCGCCTCCGGATCATCAGACTCGTGCAGGTCACTCAGCACCAGCCAGGGCTGCTGAAATTTCACGGACAACCAGGGATGTCCGATCCACAGTATCTCCCAGGAGAGGCCTGTGTATCCGGCTGCAGTTTGCCAGCTTTCGAGATTACTGAGATCACTACAGCAGGTGGGCAGGACGAGGATCCCATGCCGGTAAGCACTTAAGGCGAGACCTCCGCTCAAGATTGGTCGGGAATCAGCATCGTGCAGTTCCGCCAGCCCTCCGCAGTCTTCCAGGAAGACAGGCAGGGCCCGGGCCAGTTGTTCCGCGGTGATCTCAGAAGTGGCAACGTAACAGGACCCGCGCTCAATGGGATTGAGTCCTTTGACGCCGGAGTCTGCCAGACAGCTCTCCCAGTATGGTTCCCATTCCGCGCACGCAGCTCCGCCATCGGGCATGTTACGGTCTTGCCTGGAAAAGTCCGACGGAAAGAATTCAATGACCGGTGTCAGCTTGATTCCGTTTATCTCGATCAGGTTTGTCAAGTGCGATTCCTCTGTCCGTTTTACTCATATATTTTTCCGCACCAGAGAAAATCAGCACATCGTTTCCAGGGAGATTCATGAGCCATATCTTGAGTTTCACCCATATTAGTACTTTCGCCCCAGGCTAATGCAGCATTGAGGAAGTCCTCAATGGTATGGTTTTCCCAGCCGTTCGCCCCGCGACCACTCAGGTCAACTGTCTGTCCGACTTCCGCTTCACGATCAGCACAGAGGGCACGTACAAAATCAAGAAACGTTTCAGGGCCATCTACTCGCTCCAGCATTTCGTGTAATTCCATGTATCACTCACTCTCCGATCATCTTCGCCAGAATCCGTTTCAGTCGGCGGCCGTCGAATTCGTAATAGAAAATGTGTTCCAAGGGTCCCAAGTGGAGCTGGCCGTCGGTGATGGCGACGGACGCGGTGATGTGCATCGCGTTCCCCAGGCACATTGTGTCACACACTGTCTTTTGTCCTGTCTGGTGTCACATAGTAATGGCAAGTCATTGCAAAACCTTAGTCTGTCGAATCGCTATGATCATATGCAACAAAATACTTAAACTATTCAATTCCGATTCAAACCCATTTCGCGGCTTTGCAATTTATTTTTCCACAATTGTTCCATGTGAATTATTTCTTCAGGTGTGGAAGCTGTACCAGCAGTTTCCAGAATGCAAACTTGGTAGTCACTTGGGTCACGGCTCTTGAGAGCTATGTTGCCACCATGGCCGGTAGTAACATATTGCTGCCAACGCCCCCAAAATCCATTTTCACCGTAAGCTGAACCAACATATTGCTCTTTCGTTTTGGGGCAAGTAAGCAGATACACACCACGTGACGATTTTAAAGCGATGATCCAACCCGGAGGCAGAGTGTCAAGTTTGGATAGTGAAGAGACAAATTGTAAGTAACCTGGAAATTCAGGTTCCTTAAATTCGGTACGTATTTCAGTAATAGGCTTGTTTTGCTGAGAAGCACGTTGAATCCAAGCACGAGTGCCGGCTCCCCAGTCAATGTAAAGTTTACCATCTAGGTCTTCGAATTCTGGTAGTAAACTAATCTCGTAAGCATCACAACTACCAGCTTTTATTATGTTGTGAGTATGAGGCGACGCTATATCCTTTTCGAGAACTCCTTTATGGCGAACAGAATAAATACCCACGAAAAGGGTTTCGTTATTTGGAGTTCCTACAAACGAAGCCCAAAAGGGATGATTAAGCTTTGTGTGATTACCAAAATCTTGATGAGACTGATACTGTTCAAACCTTTGTCTGTCATCTCGCCATAATTCGTATGGCTTAAGACCCTTAGCTGCTCGTTGGTCTCGATGTCTTAGCAACCGCACTTTTTCTACTGGGAGTCCACCCTCAGTTAGAATCGAATTGAACATTAACGGCATCGGGCTCTCCGTGATATTTCAATGAAAAACCAATTCAGTTTTGTGATTGGACTCTGATGATGGCAAATGACACAAGACTTTATATTGTTTTTTAGCTGATCTATTCCCCAATAATCTTCACCAGAATCCGCTTCCGCCGGCGGCCGTCGAACTCGTAGTAAAAAATATGTTCCCACGGCCCCAGGTGGAGCTGGCCGTCGGTGATGGCGACGACGACTTCGCGGCCCATGATCTGGCGTTTGTGGTGGGCGTCGGCGTTGTCTTCGCCGGTCTGGTTGTGCAGATAGCCGCCGGAATTGGGGTCGCCACCTGGATTGAAGGGGGCCAGCTGTTCCAGCCAGCGATCGTAGTCTTCATGCAGGCCTGATTCGTTATCGTTGATGAAGACGGACGCGGTGATGTGCATGGCGTTGATCAGGCACAAGCCGTCCTGGACGCCGCTTTCTGTGACCAGTTGTTCGACGTTTTTATGGATTGAAACGATCTGCCGACGGTGGGGGATTTCCATCCAGAGTTCGCGGGTCAGTGATTTCATGGTGTGTCTTGCTCCTGAAAGTTGGTTATGATGCTGACGTATCATAACGCATTTGGTGCCTGATGCGAATCAGGATCTAGCCGATGATCTGTTTGCTGGAAATTCCATTCGAAAGTCAGGTTTCAATATGCCAGATTCTCTCAAACGATTGCCGGTTGGCTTCAACTGGTTGACCTGTGCGATGCTGGCGCTGGTTACCAATCTGGGTTGTGATCAACAGGGGAATGCTCCTGAAACAGATCTGAAGCAGGGGTCCGTCCGGAAACCGGATGCCCGTGCTGCAGAACCGGGTGTGATTCCTGCACCGAACGCGGCGACGCCTCCTCTCCCACAATGGGAGACTCCCGAGGAGTGGGTCAAGCTGATGTCGGAAGCACGAAATCTTCCTCAAGCACAATCTGGGAAGCCCCGTAGTTCAGGCCAGCCGAAGCAGGCCCGCAGGCCGATCACTGTGGGCAGCATGCTGGGACTGGATGTGGGGGAATCAGAACAGGAAACTGAGCCAGACCTGTTTCCACAGTATTATAACCTGGTTGCCACAGGCTCGAATGCTGACTTCGACGACACCATCCAGAAAGTGGAAGCGATTCCAGATGCAGGTCAGCGGGCGGTCGCTTATTGCGCGATTGCCCGGGCCTTGCTGGCTGAGGAAGCCTTTGAGCGAGCGAAACCCTGGCTGGTTCAAGGCGAGAAATTACTTCCGCAGACTCGAAATTCCGCAGGGCATGAGCAACTTCTGCATCTGTATGCGAAAGCATTTGCGCGGTCGGGAGACGGTAACAAGGCTGTTGAACTGGCACAACAGATCGCGAATCTCGACCTCCGTGAAGAAACGCTGATTTCCATTCCAGAGCAAATTGCGAAAACCGGAGATGTCGAGCAGGCTCTGAACTTTGTCGAGACCATTCCAGATCGGAACTCTCAATCGCAGGCGCTCATGCAAGTAACACTGGTTCTTGCCAGGTCAAATGCCTGTAACCTGGCGCTGTCGTTGACTGAGAAGATCACCAATGAGGAAATCCGATTTCAGGCACTGGAAGGGATTGTGCTGGAGCTCGCGAAGGCAGGCAGGGGCAAGCAGGCATTGGACGTCGTTCGGCAGATTCTGTTTTTACATCGTCGGCCCTGGTTTCTACGTGCACTGGCGAAATCGCTGGTGGGGACAGGCCATCTGAATCAGGCTCTCGAAGTGGCTCCGTTGATTGATGGTACTGGTGAGCAGTCAACCTACCTGATGGAAGTAGCGATCGCGGTTGCAGAGAAGGGTAAGTCAAAACTGGCACTGGAGGTCGTGCAGCAAATCCCCCAGCGAGAGACGAAGGAGAACGCGCTGGCCAAGGTTGCTACCGCGCTATTGAATGCAGGCGAGGCCGACGGTGCACTGGAAGCGACACAGCGGCTTCAATATGACAATCAGAAAGTCCGCCTCTTGTACCGGGTAGCCTCCGCGCTTCATTCACGGGGAGAGGATGCTCGAAAAATTGCCGTGCTCAAAGAAGCTGTGGCGGCCTCCCAACGGTCTGGTGAGAAGCCGCCTCTGTTTTCAGTGATGGGGGTTCTGTCGATGGAGACAATACCGACCGAACAGGGGACCTCGACTCAACTCAAATCGTCCTTTACACCTGAAGAGCTACAGCTGGCAGAATACTTTCTGCAGGCAGCACAACAGAAATAGTGACGACGGGAATTAAGTCGCTTAGCCCAGTTTCTCGTATGCTGAGAGAATCAGCTGTTCGGTTTCGTCCCAGTCGATGCATTCGTCTGTGACGGAGACGCCGTACTGGAGCTGGCTGAGATCTTCGGGCAGGCTCTGGTTGCCAGGGTGCAGATTGCTTTCCAGCATCAGGCCGATGATCGTCTTGTTGCCGGCGACGCGTTGATCGATGACGTCGTTCCAGACTTTGCCCTGGTTGCGATAATCCTTGTTGGAATTCGCGTGGCTGCAGTCAACCATGAAGCGGGGCGAAAGACCCGCCGCTTCGAGGCTTTGTGCGGCTGCTTCCAGATGTTCCTGCTGATAGTTCGGGCCGGAGCGACCGCCACGCAGGATGAGATGACCCCAGGGGTTGCCTGAGGTGTTGACAACGCAGGTCTGCCCTTCGGCGTCGATTCCCAGAAAACTGTGGGGACTCTGAGCGGCGAGCATCGCATTGAGCGCGACGTCCAGGCTGCCGTCGGTTCCGTTCTTGTAACCGACGGGCATCGAGAGACCGCTGGCCATCTGGCGGTGCGTCGGAGATTCGGTCGTGCGTGCGCCGATGGAGGCGATGGAAATCGCATCTGCGATGTACTGCGGAGTGATCGGCTCCAGCATTTCCGTGGCAGCCGGCAGTCCCAGTTCACCGATCTGCAGCAGCAGCTGGCGGGCGATTTTCAGACCTGAGGCGACGTCGAAGGTGCCGTCCATGTGAGGGTCGTTGATCAGACCTTTCCAGCCGACGGTCGTCCGTGGTTTTTCGAAGTAGACCCGCATCACCAGGAACATGCGGTCTTTGACTTTCTCGGAAAGTTCTTTCAGGCGTTTGGCATATTCGATGGCGGCCTGGGGATCGTGAATGGAGCAGGGGCCGACAACGACGATCAGCCGTGAATCTTCACCCGAGAGGATATGCTTGATCTGTTCCCGTGATTCGCCGACGGTCTCCGTCACTTTGTCAGTGCGTTTGATGGTCTCTTTCAGTTCCTGTGGAGCAACCAGGCGAACCGAATCGATGATGTTGACGTTTTGAATGGGTAGCATCTTGTTTAAATCGTTTTCGTTTACTGGGGGAGAAGATTCAGTTTTGTATCAGTTTCAATTACAGGGCCAGCTGCTGACGGATCAGTGAGACGACTTCTTCAGCCGTCAGCGGCGAGGCCTCGATTTTCAATTGTGCATATTGTTCATACAGTGGATACCGGCTGTCATACAGGTCGGCGAGGCTGGAACCCGGTTCGATCAGGACGCCCCGATCGAAGGCATCGACAAACCGCTGCTCCAGGATATCCGGCTTCACATCCAGCCAGACTATCGTACCAAGACCGGCTAGATGATGCATGGCTTCACTGCTGTAACAGACACTTCCTCCGGTAGAAATAACGGATCCTGCTGATTGAATCGATTGGATGTAGGCCGCTTCAATCGCGCGGAACCCTTCCGGGGAGTGCTGAGCAATAATCTCTGCCAGCCGTTTGGATTCGCCAGCCTCTATTAATGCGTCGGTATCCAGAAAGGGAAGGCCTGTCTGTTCAGACAGTAGTCTGCCCACCGTCGATTTTCCGGAGCCCGGCATGCCTGTCAGAACGACTCCGGTTTTGACAGGTTCGCTGTCGGCGGTCATGCGGGCTCTCCCGGGAGAAAAAGGTGCACTCTCCAAGGTGATTTCCTGCGGACAGGGGCAACGAATGGCAAAATATAAAAAGTCGTATCTGTATACATTTCAAAGACTTCGGTTCGCTTCCTTCCCCGGAGCCTGGAAAAGTTTTAAAATCCAGGGAAAAGGAAAACAAATCATATCTCAAATCAGGTCTAATAGGAACTATGTGACAATTCAGGTGAGAATTAAATTGTGATTTTCCCCTGAAGGGTAACACAAGCATGGAACAGATGTTTGTGTGAATTTCACAGGAATTTTACTTGTCAAAGATCCGGGCAGTTCTGTCAGGACAGTATCGTTAAGCTCTTTAGCGATAAGCTGAGTGTTTTCAAACGCCAGAAGAATCGAATCGGACCGTGGATAAACTGTCGCCAGCCAAATTTGCAGCGCAGATAAGATGTTGTGCCAATGATCTGCAGGATCATGGGGTGGACCGCCTGGGTCCGCTGTACGATTTGACATCGGAGCGTCTGCTGCGTTATGCGGTGACAGTGACCAGAAACACTCCCGATGCGGAGGATGCGATTCAGGCCACCATGGTGCGGATAGCCATGCGACCCAAAATTCTGGCGACCGCTCAGCAGCCGTGGGCCTACCTGTTACGGGTGGCCCGGAACGAAGCCCTGCGGATTCTGCAGAAGCGGAAGCCGCTGCAGATCTTCGCCCAGTGCAGACAGCTCTGGTCGCGAGATGAAGAAATCGTGGAAGAGAATGATCAGGCCCAGGTGATTCGGCAGGCATTAAAGCGGCTGCCGACGAACCAGTCTGAAGTGGTGGTGCTGAAGATCTGGGAGGATATGACGTTTGCGGAGATTGCCAGTGTGCTGGATGAATCGCCGAACACCGTGGCCAGTCGTTACCGTTATGCGCTCCAGAAATTAGATAATTACCTGCGTCCCGTGGCGCGTGAGGATATCAATGTTTGAATTTGAAGATCACCATTTTCTCGAAGAGCAGATACTCAAGGCCGGCCAGGGGGCGGTCCCCGCGCACAGCGATCATCGCCAGCGGGTACTGGCTGCTGCCCGCCATGCGGAAAATCGCAAGGTGCAGCGCAAAACGCTGCTGGTCTGCTGCACTTTGTTTCTGACATTCACCCTGTTGTTTCTAACCCGGGATTCAGGAGCCGACCTGCGTGTCGCCTCCGATGTGGAATCCGGCTGGTCCCGTGCACTCTATTCCAAAGGGAGTCGTGTGCTGGGAATCTCGGCCGCCACACCCGGAGAAAAGAAAGTTCAAACCGATTGGAATACCGTGCAGGCCACACTCAAACAGTCCGGCGAATGGGGACTGGTTGACGCCGTCGTTCGTTTCCGGAATGAACGGGCCGGAACGATCGAGCAGATCTTTACTCGAGGCGATTGATGCAGGAGACCTTGTCCCAACAGTTTCAGGATCAACTGCCTGACAAAGCGGAAAATCATCCCGAGTATGTGACGGAACTGGTCGATGTGATCCTGGGCCAGGCGCAGGCCATCAATGCCAGCGACATTCATCTGCTGCCCACCGAAAACCGGATGCGGATGGACTGGCGCATTGACGGCGTACTGCACCATGTCGCTGACTTTTCCCAGGTGCTGGCGCCCCGGATCACAGCCCGACTCAAAGTGCTCTCGCAATTGCTCACCTATCGTACCGATGTTCCCCAGGAAGGGCGGATTCACCGGGATGGAGAGCAGGTGGTCGAGACCCGCATCAGCACCTTTCCGACCCTGTATGGCGAAAAAGTCGTCGTGCGGCTGTTCGTCGGTTCGGGACAATACAAACATCTGGAAAACCTGAATCTGCCGGAAGAGATTTTGAGCGAGATGCGAGGTCTGTTACGACAGACCGGCGGCGTGGTGCTGATGACCGGTCCTGCGGGAAGCGGCAAAACGACGACGATTTACGCCTGTCTGCGGGAGATCATTCGCGAGTCACGCGGGGCCCGCAGTCTGGCCTCCCTGGAAGATCCAATTGAAGTCGTGGTGCCCACCGTGGCGCAGTCACAGGTCAATCCGGCAGCGGGTTTTGATATGGCACTGGGTCTGCGATCCCTGTTACGGCAGGATCCAGAAGTGATCATGGTGGGAGAAATCCGCGATCGCGAAACCGCCGAGACGGTCTTCCAGGCTTCGCTGTCCGGGCATCTGGTGATCACCACATTCCATGCAGGCAGCGCGACCGAAGCGGTCAGCCGTCTGTCGGATATGGGAATCGAACCGTATCTGCTGCGGAGTGGTCTGCTGGCGATATTGAGTCAGCGGTTGTTGCGTCGACTCTGCAGTTGTGCTCAACCATCACAGGCGGAAGAAGATCGACTGGGGCTGCCTGTCGAACAGTGGAAAACCGCCACGGGTTGTGCAGACTGCGGACAGACCGGCTATCAGGGCCGCCTGGTTCTGACCGAAATGCTGCTGCCCGATCAGGGGGCCGTGGGCCAGGCGATTCTGGACCAGGCCGATGCGACTGAGTTGCACCGGCTGGCAGTGGAGTCCGGACTACGGACGCAATGGGATCGTGCGCTCCGGGCCGTGAATGAAGGATTGACCAGTCCCGCGGAAGTCCGCCGTGTACTGGGTATCTCGCGGAGTGAAACTTAACGGTGCGCCGGCAGCACTGATATGGAGACATTGACTGAAATCGTTTCTGTCTGAAGAGAGTGTGAACATGAACGCAAGAGACGATTCCGACGACATACCGACACGGGAAACCCGTTTCGAGCTGGATGAGCTGATCGCCTTGAACGAGGAAATTATTTCACTCGTGCAGGCCGGCATTCCGCTGGAACTGGGGCTGCGGGAGATGGGCAACGAACTCCCCGACCGTCTGGGAAAGATCAGTTCGGATCTGGCGGTGAAGATGGAGCGGGGCAGTACGCTGGCTGAGGCGATGGAATCCGAAGGCTCACGCTTTCCCCGCGTGTATCGGGTGATCGTGGAAGCGGGGGTCAAATCGGGTAAGCTGACCGTGGCACTGGAGGAGATGTCCAACTATGCCTGGGAACTCTTTCATCTGAGACGACAGATCGGCATGGCGCTGATCTATCCTTTGATTGTCTTCAGCCTGGCCTATGGTCTGTTTCTGGTCTTCCTGTTTGAGATGCTGGCACGGTTCAATTCCGCGTATGAAGTTTTCCGCCTGGGTGAGACCCGCCCTCTGCAGGCATTGAACTTCCTGGAATCAACCATGATCTACTGGGCGCTGGTCCCGCCGCTGGTCCTGTTTGTGTTTGCCCTGGTCTGGATGCGGACCCGCAGTTCACAGTTATTGAATTTTAAAGGCACCAGTCGGCTGATCGGCTGGATTCCCGGCGTGAAGCGGATTGCCAGTTATTATCGTTACGGAAACTTCGCCGAGCTGATGGCACTGTTGATTCAGCAACAGATCCCGTTTTCCGAGTCAATCGTGCTGGCGGCAGAAGCGACCGGCGATGACCAGTTGGTTCAATCGGCAGAGCTGATGGCGGATCGACATGCCCGCTCGCAGCTGGAATCGGGGGAATCGGCGAAATTCTATGGCTGGCCTCCGTTATTGACCTGGTTATTAACGACCAAGAATCACGAGGGGGAATTAAGCCTCGCGTTGAAAAATGCAGCCGATATGTATCGGCGGAAGGCGGCTCACTATACCCGCTGGTTCCGCGTGATCTTTCCAATCTTCACGGGAGCGATTATTGGTGGTGGCACGGTTTTATGTTATTGCCTGGTATTATTTCTCCCGTTTACCGACATGCTTAAACAATTAGGGAACCCTTGAGGGTCATGACTGGAACAGTGACCAGATGCTGCAGACAGCTGGACACAATGATAATGATGATTTGAGTGACGGGATGATTCTCCAATGAACTGGTATCGCTATCAGGGCGTTAATTCAGAAGGCAAGCTCATCAAGGGGCGGATTCACGCCGCCGACCGGGATGAAGTTGCCGGCCAGCTGCAGGATCAGGGGATCAAAATTGAACGGATCGAGCTGGAAGAGGAAGGTGAACTGGCGTTTGCCGCCCGGGAAGCACCTGCCTCCAGCGCGACGACCAGGCTCTCCTCCCGTGATTTTGAACTCATCACCGATCATCTGTCCGATTTGACACGTGCCCGGCTCCCACTCTCGTCGGGGCTGGAAGCGGTCTCTTATGAAATTGAAAACACACGTCTGCGGACTGCGGTGCAGGATCTGGCGACCCAGCTGGAATCAGGCGATGACCTGGAAACGGTGCTGGCGAATTCCAGGGCGCCGCGCGAGCTCTGTGCCCTGGTGCATGCCGGCAGCCGCTCGGGCAAGATGAGTGAAATTCTGGCCGACTATGTGGCACATACCCGTCAGCTCTCCGAGATGAAAAGTCAGTTGCTGATGGCTCTCTGTTATCCGCTGATTCTGATGTTTTTCGCCTCGTTAATGTTCCTGGCGATCATGCTCTGGATCATTCCCTCGTTTGAATCGATCTTCGTGGACTTTGGAATCGAGCTCCCCTGGGTAACCGATTTCATGTTTGAGGTCTCCGTATTTATCCGAACGCAATGGTGGTGGTATCTGCCCGGTACTCTGCTTTTACTGCTGGGCTCTGTCGCCCTGTTCCGTACGGAGAGAGGCCAGGCGCTGGGGCAGCGCATCCTATTTCGACTTCCCCTCTTGGGGGGGTTATTGAGTGGTATTTCCGTCTCCCGTTTTTCTCACCTGCTGGCACTGCTCGTCGATAATGACGTTCCGTTTCTGGAAGCGCTCAAGCTGACAGGGGAGAGTTCGAACAACTATCAGATCCGCAAGGCCTGTCGCAAATTTTCGGACTCCGTCTCTTCCGGAGAGATGCAGATTGAAGCGTTGACCTCGTTGAAGTTATTTCCCGCCACGTTTCTGCAGACCCTGGCGACGCAGTCAGGTAACTCGAATCAGAACAGTCCCCGCTACTCGGTTGAAATTCTGAATGCGCTGGCAGATATGCTGAATGGCCAGACCCGCGTGCGGATTACGTTTTTCGCGACCGTTGTGGAGCCGATGATCATCATTGTCTGTGCAATTACGATGGGTTTCCTGTTTTTATCTCTGTTGGCTCCGTTGTTTAAACTGCTGACGATGCTGGCCTGAGTCGTCATGCAGCATCGCATTTCAAACCGTTTTTCTGACATACATTTCTGTTTACAAGCGACCTCCCGTTGATGAATAAGCCGTCCCGTTTTAATTCTCTGAATCAGTTGTGGCGCTGGGGCAATCGTCCGCTCCTGCGTGGGCCACGCTGGCTTCCGGGACGTGTCACCCATTCACAGCAGATGGCGCTCTTGAGAATTCTGGCAGTGGCTACGGAGAAACAGCTGTCGTTGATCGACGTGCTTGAGACCTTCGAAAAAGACGTGCATGGCCGCTGGAGACTGCAGATTTCCCGTCTCGTGGATTTGCTCCGCAGTGGAGTTCCCCTGGCTGATGCCGTCGATAAGGTGCCGGATCTGCTGCCCGCGAATGCGTTTTTCCTGGTGAAAGCAGGAGCAGAATCGGGCACGCTGCCCTCGGCGCTTTCGCTGGCTTCAGAAGTCTGCATGGCAGAACGGACTGAGCAGGTGCGGAGCCGTGCAGGCGTTCTGCTTTATATTCTGGCGGTCTTCCTGGTTGTCGCGCTGAACCTGTTATTTATCGGCTATTGGATCATCCCTAAGTTCAAAAAGATCTTCTATGATTTCGAAGTAGAACTGCCGGGCCTGACGCTGAATATTATTGAAGCCAATGATTTTGTCATTGAATATTTCTACGTTCTACCTGTTGCGATCTTACTGTTGTGGATCATGCAGAAAATACTGACCCGCCGCGGCTTTCTGGAGAACGGCTGGCGTCCTGCGTTTGTCTATGGCCTGCTCTATCCGCGGGGCAGGGCGCCGGATGTGCTTCGATTTCTGCACGTCACGACTGAATCGGGGCGCCCTTTAATGGGGGCATTCGAGACGCTGGCACACACTTCGAATAACCGACTGCTGGCAGAACGCTTTGAAGCAATTCTGCAGGATGTTCACAAAGGCAACGACTGTTGGACGGCCCTGCATGATTTTAGTCTGTTAACGCCCAGTGAGGTGCGGCTGCTGCAGTCAGCCCAGAGAGCAGGGAACCTGAGCTGGGCATTGAAGGCGATCGCGAAAAGCATCGAACGGCGAATTAATTATCGGATGATGCTGGTACGCGAATATCTGGAACCAGCGTTTATTGTAGGGCTGGGAGCCCTGGTTGGAATCATAGTGATTGGTTTGTTTTTACCATTGATCAGCCTGGTTCATCACCTGGCGTAATCCCACGGGCATGGGTTGCATAGTGCGAATACAGTATCGACAGAAACAGGATTTCTCAGCGGTGACTCGGCCGAAGCTGCGTAGGCGTCGGGGATTCACGCTGATTGAAATGATGGTCTCGGGAGTTCTGCTGACGACTGTCTTCATGATCGTGGTGCCTTCGATTTACTGGGTCCATCGCGAACAGAAACAGTCCGAGCAGAGACAGGTCGCGCTGGTCGAAGTGGAAAACCTGATGGAACGGACCGCGGCCCTGCCATTTCCGGAGATGACGCAGGCGACGGTTGACAAGTTCGCACTCTCGGAGAGTGCCTTGAAGCAACTCCCTGACGCCGACCTGAAGATTCGCATCCAGGAGACGAAAGATTTACCGCTGATGAAAAAAATTCAGATTCAGCTGGGCTGGCGTGATCAGCGTGGTCTCATCCAGCAGCCGGTACGCTTAACTTCCTGGGTCTCCCCAAAGGGTAAGCAGTAATGCGACGACGTGGATTTATGATCTCAATCAGGCAGCACGGCATTCCGCCCGGAATATCCCTGGTGGAAGTCGTCGTAGCCATGGCGATTGCGACTGTGCTCATGGGGCTCAGCATGACCACGCTGCATACCATCATGCGTGCCGAGCGGGAATCGAGTGAGGCAGTCTGGCTGGGGGCCTCTTTCCAGCGTTTCTCAAGACTGTTCCGTGATGACATTCATGCTGCAGAATCAGTGCAGCTGGAACCGGAGAAAGTCGCCAACCCGAAAACACTGGTTATCCAGAAGCCGGACGGGGAACAGATTACCTGGCGGATTGAGGAGTTCCGCATCGATCGCGTAGTCACCCGGGAAGGGAAAGTTCTACACGAAGATATGTTCTATGTTCCCGCAGGAAGCGAGGCGCATTTTATCCAGCAGCAGCGGTTAAATCAGGCAGGCATCAGCATTCGGGAACCCGGTTCCCCGGTCCTGCCGGACAAGGAGAGCGGGAACACGCCGGAGAGTCGCCCCCGAGCGGCTCATGAACTTGCCGTGCTCTCTACAATTGGTCGTGATTATCGGCTGACACAAATTTCTTTCGAGCAATCGGAAAAAGAAACAAACCAGACGAACTGACAGGTCAAATCCATGCAGAGAATAATCAATCGACAGACTCCCCAGAGCCGGCAGGCGACCCGTCGTGGCGCGGTCCTGATTCTGGTGATGGTCTGTCTGCTGATCGTCACCATGCTGCTGGCTTCCTTGTTAAAGTCAGCCCTGATGCAGCGCAGGCAGGTCATCCGCGAGCAGCTACGCGTTCAGGCAGAATGGCTGGCCGAGTCAGCCCTGGAGCGGGCCGTCGAACAGCGATTGAAGAACCCGAACTATAAAGGTGAGGTCTGGGAAATCAGGCCGGAAGATCTGGGGACCCGTTATGCTGCTTCTGCTGTCATCCAGCTCAAGCCGGCGGAGAAAACAGATCGGCTGTCGATTGAAGCCCGTATCCGCTATCCGGAAGACGAAACGTTCAGCGTCACCCGGACCCGAAAAATCATATTATAAGCGTTACTTTTATTTTGAATCGAATGTCATAAATCATGCTTTATAGAACATCATTGAAACTACAATCCGGGGAATTGAAATGAAGAACGAAGTTCCTTTCAGATTTCGCAGTGCCCGTGAACTGCGGCGACCTGGCTTCACCTTGATTGAGCTGCTGGTGGTCATCGCCATTATCGCGATTTTAATCGCACTGCTCCTGCCTGCGGTTCAGCAGGCCCGTGAAGCAGCGCGACGGGTTACCTGCAAGAACAACCTCGTCCAGATCAGCCTGGCGCTGCAGAATTACGAGATGGCGTACGAAATGCTGCCGGCGGGTGTCTATAACGATACCGGGCCCATCAAGAATGAACCCAAGGGGTATCACATGAACTGGCTGTCAGGGTTGATGCCGTATCTGGATCAGCCGGCTGTGTTCGAGCACATCGACTTCAAGCAGAGTGTGTATGCTCCCGCCAACAACGACGTCCGCGAAGTGGAGATGGTCGTTTTGCATTGTCCCTCCGACCCGATGAACTATTACACGTACGCAAGTTCTGAAGAGGGCGTCCCATTGTTTCAGACCAACTACGGTGCCTGTTACAACGGTACTGAAGCACCGCTGGACAGCGAGAATAACGGTGTGATGTTTCTCAACAGCAGTATTCGTTATGACCAGATTACAGACGGCAGTTCCAACACGATATTTGTCGGCGAACACTTCTATACCAAAGACAATCTGGGGTGGTTATCCGGCACCTCTGCAACATTGCGGAATACAAGCTCTATCAATGGGGACAAACCGGGGAGAGCCAACAGGTACACTCAACCTCCCGGGCTGGAGCCGGATTCTGATGCTGATTCTGGGAAAGACAAAGGGGACCCGCTACTGAAAATGGGAGGCTTTGGCAGCTATCATGCGGGGGGTGCCCATTTCGGATTTGGAGATGGCAGGGTGCAGTTCATTTCAGAGAATATCGACGCGCCGCTGTTGCATCAGCTGGGGAACCGCGCGGATGGAAAGCTGATGAAAAAAGCGTTTTAACCCGCCGCTCGCATCAGCCACGGGGATGATACATCTGGTGTACCGCTTTGAGGCGACTGTGATCCACGTGGGTATAAATCTGGGTCGTGCGAATATTCGCGTGTCCCAGCAGTTCCTGCAGGGCGCGGATCTCGGCGCCGCCAGCCATCATGTGTGTCGCGAAACTGTGCCGGAGCGTATGCGGGCTGACCTCTTTACTGCAGCCGACCCGGGCCGCGTTTTTCTTGACGATGTTCCAGACCATGATCCGGGAGAGCTGTTTACCGCCTCGACCCAGGAACAGTGCCTGCTCTGCCGGGTTGCGTCGGGTGAGATCGGGACGCTCGTACTTGAGGTAGGCTTCGACGGCCGCCACCGCAACGGGGTTCAGTGAAACCATGCGTTCCTTGTTCCCTTTACCCACGCAGCGGGCATAGCCTTCCGCCAGTTTGACGGAGTCCAGTGGGAGATTCACAATCTCACTCACGCGACAGCCGGTGGCATACATCATCGCCAGAATCGCACGGTCACGGAGCGGATACCGGTCGGCGTTGCAGGGCGCCATCAGCAGTTCGTTGACTTTCTCAGGGCTCAGGACTTTCGGCAAGTATTTCCAGAGCTTGGGAGAATTCAAGAGATCGGCGACACTCTCCGCCAGGATTCCTTCCAGAACGAGGTAGCGGAAAAACAGCTTAATCGAAACCAGGTGTCGCGAAACGGTCGTCGCGGCCAGTCGGCGTTTGTTGAGGTGTTGCAGATACCCGCTCAGAAACTTCAGATCGACCTGACTCAAGGGGCGGGAGGGCTGACTGCGGTACCAGTCCAGAAACTGCGTGATATCGGAGCGATAGGCAGAGACGGTGTTGGCCGCCATTCCACATTCGGCTTCCAGGTAATTCAGGAACGGTTCCAGATGCACGCCGGGATCGGCCGGTTTGCGAACCTGGAATTTTGAATTTGCCGGCGGTCGCTTTCGGGGAGGCATGCAAGTCCTTCGCTTCAGATAAGTCCAACGTCGCTGCTGCGCAGATGTCACTGTCTGCTACTTCATGTTTAACAGACGGCGCAGCGGGGACCAGAGGCTTTATCGGAAGGATGCGTCAGATGCCATGAACGCGGGGCCGGTTAGCGCAGTCCCAACGGTTGTAGCGGACAGTGGGCGGCGACGAAGGTCTGACCCTCTTCCATCTCGTCGAAGAGGACTGTAACCATGCGTTTACGGGCAAAACCGCTGATGCCCATGACGGTACCGACTCCGTACCGCGGATGACGTACCCGCATGCCGACCGAGAAACCCTGCGGGAGTTCGGCTGCTTCGGGGGTCTGCTTCAGCAGGTCAGCCCCGGTCATCAGCAGAGGTTTTTTCTGGGGAGTCGCCGCCTTCAGTGCCTCGGTGTCGACCTCACCCCGTTTAACGGATTCGACGAAATCATCAAAATGCGAGCGGTGCTCTCCCAGGAAATCGGTCATGTCTTTGACTTCGACATCGATCTCTTTCAGGAAGTCACTGGTGATCGTCCGCCAGGGACGCCCGCGCAGTGAGCGTTCGCGTGTCTGTGTCAGGT
Organism: Gimesia chilikensis; assembly: GCF_008329715.1. Lineage (GTDB taxonomy): Bacteria > Planctomycetota > Planctomycetia > Planctomycetales > Planctomycetaceae > Gimesia > Gimesia chilikensis. The sequence goes on from NZ_VTSR01000012.1 coordinate 229,818, forward strand.
ACAGACACTGTTCGGCCCGGGTGATACCTACAAAGAACAGCCGTCGTTCCTCTTCCAGACCATCACGAAGCTCTTCGCGAAGCACCCGTTCGTGAGGAATCAGATTCTGTTCGACGCCGATAATAAAGACGACCGGATACTCCAGCCCTTTCGCGGCGTGCAGCGTCATCAGCGTCACCTGTCCCGATTCCGCATCCAGCTGATCGGTGGCGCTGGCGAGGGTACTGACTTCAAGGAACCCCTCCAGCGTCGTCTCGTCACCAAAGATCTGGTCGTACTTTCGGGCCGTGGAGACCAGTTCGTTCACGTTAGCGATCCGCTGCTGATCGTCTTCATCCGGACTCTCTTTCCAGCTGTCGATCATCCGGGTACTGTCGATGACCACTTCCATCAGCTGGGCCACAGATCCGGTGTCGGCCAGTGAAAATCCGGAGATCATTTTAGCGAACCGGGCAACCATCGTCGCGGCCCGCTTGGACAGCGTCGAACAGTCTGCGGCCTGGTGCGCGGCTTCGAGCAGACTGATTCCTTTCTCGTCTGCCCAGCGGATGAGTTTTCTCTGTGTGGTTTTGCCGATCCCCCGTAGTGGCTTATTCACGATCCGGCCAAACGCCACGCGGTCATCTGGATTGTTAATCAGCTTGAGATACGCCAGCAGGTCTTTGACTTCGGTCCGTTCGTAAAATGCGACACTACCTGCGAGCTGGTAAGGAATTTTATGTCGGGCCAGCGCCAGCTCCAGTTCGCGGGAGAGCGAGTTCACGCGGTAAAAGATGGCGAAGTCGGTGTATTCAAATTCACCCCGGTCGACGGCGCGGCGGATATGCAGGGCGATCTCTTCCGCCTCCTGTCGCTCGTCGTTATAGGTGAGCAGTTCGACCGGCGTTCCCTCCGGGTTCTCGGTGAACAGTGTTTTGGCTTTTCGTCGCTGGTTGTGCACAATCAGACTGTCGGCGACGCGGAGAATTTCTTTCGTACTGCGAAAGTTCTGTTCGAGTCGAATTGTCTGGCAGTCCGGGAAGTCGCGTTCGAACTGCAGAATGTTTTCGATCTTAGCACCACGCCAGCCATAGATGGACTGATCCGGATCGCCGGTGACGCACAGATTGCGGGTGTTGAGTGAGAGTCCCATCACGATCTGGTATTGTGCCAGGTTGGTGTCCTGGTACTCGTCTACCAGAATATATTGATAACGTTCGTCGAGCGTGGCACGCAGTTCGGGCGAACCTTTGAGCAGGCTGGCGACGTGCAGCAGCAGGTCATCAAAATCGACGGCGTTCGATTCGAGCAGCAGTCGCTGATAGACGGGGTAGACCCGTGCGGCCACCGCCTGCAGGTGATCGCCGATCGATTCCTGAAACGCTTCCGCATATCGCTCTGCGGTGATCAGGTCGTTCTTCGCACGGCTGATCATGCCTGCCATCGTCGAGGGATTGTAGGCTACCGTGTCGATGTCCAGTTCATTGAGCACGTAACGAATTAACTGTTGCTGATCACTCGTGTCAAAAATCGAGAAGTTACTGTCAAGGCCAACGGCTCTGCCGTAGCGTCTCAGAATGCGGACGCAGAATTTATGGAAGGTCGAGATCTCCACGCGGATGCCGGGGATCAGTTGCTGGACCCGTTCGCCCATTTCATCCGAGGCTTTATTGGTAAAGGTAATCCCCAGTATCTGATTCGCGGGCACGCCTGCCTGGATCAGCGAGGCAATCCGGTGAGTAATGACGCGCGTCTTTCCCGAACCGGGTCCAGCCAGTACCAGCAGTGGTCCCTGGTGATGGCTGACGGCAGCGTATTGTTCCGGCGTGAGGACCTGCTGAAAATCCAAGTCAAAATCCTTTTCAAGCGAAGCTGAATGGTTCCGTTGCTGAAATCATCAATGTAAGGGCAGGGGGCTCAAATTCCAAATCGAACCGTCAGTGATTCCCAGTTTTCACACTGAGAAAGAGTCTGTTTCGAGAGCAATTTGACATCAAATACAAAAAAGACTTGAGAAATCAGACCAGATTTAGAAATAATAGTGAACTTTCGTACGTTTTGTTAATGTTGTGAGTTCAAGGTGCTTTGGTTGATTGCACAATATTTGCGGGTCTACTAGACTGCGCTAAGATGGAATGATGATCTGGATCTCTCCTGAGTTAAAGCAGAATCAACCTCAGACTCTGTCGATTTCAGAGACTGGGAGATTTGCCCGGAGTTTTCAGCTCAAATTCGCTCCAATAAAAAACGCCAGATTTCGATCTGTGGAACATTCTATTTCTGGAAATTACTTCCAGACAGGGTTTTGCAGGTTATGAAGCTGGATTAGTTGAATGCCGGTTGGGATGTAGGAATTCAACACACTCCCGACCGGTAAATGACGATAAATTATTTTACAACGGTAGTTTCCACCACCACACGAGAGAACGCGGGCCTGACAGGCCCTGTTTCCGTTTAACGGTGGCCACCGTGATTCGAGTCCTTTTGCCGATGGAGTGCGATCAGACATGCTTCTCAAGGAATCCAAGCCAGCCAGAAAAAGCTCGCTTTATTATGGTATGGTCAGTTTTGCTGTATTGGGTATCGCCAGCCTCGCGCTGGTTGTCACAACCACTCTGGCTGTTGAAGATAAGAAGCCAGAAAAAGCGGATGTCGGACTGCAAGGCATCTTGCCAGCCGAAGTTCCTGAAGGAATTTCCGAGGCCCCCGAAGGTCTCGAGGGAAAATGGGCCAAGTGGAGCACACAGGTTTCTGACCTGCTTGTAAAACTCTACGAATCGGACATGCCCGTTGCACAGCAGCAGGCCACTCTGAAGAGCCTGCAGGCGAAGATCGACGAAGCCAAGGGTCAGGCGGCCCTGGCCGAATACGCCAGCAGCCTGCAGCGTCGCGTTGATATCGCTGATGCCGCTCTGAAAACTTTGAACGTCAACATCGCAACGATCAAAGCAGCCCAGATGAAAGCCAAACAGAACCAGGTTGCAGCTGCTGCTACAGCACTCAAAAAATACCTGGGTACTCTGCAGAATGGAAATGGCTGGGTCGACTACCTGCAGCTGAACCAGTTGCAGAAAGAGCTGAAAAACAGCTACTCCGAAGTCGAACTGATGGATCTGCTCAAGGCTCTGAAAACCAAATTCCAGAACCGGGGTGCTCTTGAAGATGCCGAACAGCGGAAGTTCTTCAACCGTGCTCAGTTCAAGGACCTGGAAAAATCGATCAACGCTTTCCTGGCAGAAGCCAAGCCTGGCAAAACCCAGATCAACAAAGGCAAGATTCGCGAAGAACTCGCTGCCCTGGTTGAAAACCTGGAAGAGTACGAAGTCACCCAGAACAGCAAGTACGCTTTCGAAGCCCGTAAAGCATACGCTCTGCTGCGTGAAGAGCTGGAAGGTGGTCTGGAGCCGCTGACAACTGCTCTGCGGAATAACTACTTCAACTACAACCTGCGGGTTATGGTCGCTGAAGACTTCATGAACCGTCTGATCAAAGACAGCACCTGCGAAACCGGTCCTGTTGTTGACTGTATCCTCGGTGCTTATGTTACCGGAAACCAGGCGACCACCACTGAAGTTGGCGTCGACTTCCAACCCAGCGATGCGACTCTGCGTTTCGCTCTGACTCTGAACGGTGTCACCAACAGTGAAACCTCTGGTCAGACCAGCCAGGCTACAATTTACACCTCTGGTCACCACCAGATCTGGGGTGCAAAAGAAATCAACTTCAACGGCGACCTGTTCACCACACAGCCCGCCTGGGTTGACGTGCAGGCCAATAACACCACCGTTGGTGCTTCCACCAAGCTGGATGGCATCCCGCTGCTGGCTGGCCTGGGGCGCAAAATGGCATACCGCCGCACCGAAGAACTGCGTCCTGAAGCTGAAGCCATCGCTGCTCAGCGTGTTCGTGATCGGGTTCGTCCCCGCTTCGATGAAGAAGTTGACGAACGCATCACCAAAGCCAACGAGGAAGTCGGTCAGAAGTTCAACAAGCGTCTGCGTGACAACGGCCTGTTCCCGTCTGCCCGCAGCTATGCTTCTACCGATACTCATCTTTATGTCCGCACCCGTCTGATGGATACCGGAGAACTGGCCGCTAACTCGCCGCCACTCTCGATCGCTTCTGACGAGAGCGTTGTCCTGCAGATGCACGAATCGCTGATGAACAACAGCCTCTCCCGAATGAACCTGGAAGGCCGTAAAATCTCCGATCAGGATCTGATCACCGAGTTTGAAAAATCGATCGCCGATGTTCTGGGCCGCAAGGTCAAACTGCAGCGTCCACCCGTTGATCCTGATAAAGGTCCCAACATTCTGGCATTCGATGATCATGATCCGATCCGGGTTAAGATCAGTGATAATACACTCAACCTGATTTTACGCTGTGGATTTGAGCAGAAAGGCGAAACCGCCGTTCCGACTCAGGAAATCACCGTACCTCTCAGCTTCAAGGTTGAAGGCAACAAGATTTCCATCACACGGGGAACCATCAAATCGTCTCCCGTTGAGCGGCCCAAGAGCGTTGCTTCTCAGATCGCCCGCTCAGGTGTAGTTCGCAACAAAATGGAAAAGGCATTTCCAGATCGCGTTGAAGACGCCCAGGTTAAAGCCAAACTGGAAAACCGGACCGTCTATCTGCACATCAAAGACATTGTTGCCAACGATGGCTGGTTGACCCTGACCATCGGTAACGATCTGACCGTGGAGAAAAACGAGACAGAACTGCCACCACCAGTTGAGAAAACCGCTTCGGTTAAATAAACCCTCGGATTTCCACTGAGTTGAATTAAAGCCGGGAGGCGAATCATCTGGTTCGCCTCCCGTTTTTTGTGCGCGATGCTCCCTGCACAACTGCTGAACCGGGAAGACAAATCCTCTTGAGGCCGATCAGTAGTATCGGCAGGGGCACTAAGCGATCAAGGCCGGATTACGGACTTTCGATCAATAATCGATGTCGTCGGCTTCGATCGCCTCTTCCATGATCAGATCATACCGCTGGCTGGCATCTTTACCGAACAACTGGGAGAAGGTTGCGTCCGCATCCAGCTGACTGTCGATATCGACTTTCAGGAGCACCCGCTTTTTGGGATCCAGGGTCGTCTCTTTCAGTTCCTTCGCGGTCATCTCACCCAGACCTTTGAAGCGGCCGATTTCATACTTGCGGTTCGCCGGCAGAGACTCGATGATCTCTTCCTTCTGCACATCATCCTGGGCGTAATATTTCTCGGTCCCTACACTGATGCAGTACAGAGGCGGCTGGGCCAGGAAGAGCTTGCCCTGTCGAATCAGCTCCATCATGTGACGGAAGAAGAACGTCAGCAGCAGTGTGCTGATGTGGTAACCGTCGCTGTCAGCATCCATCAGGAGGATAATGCGGTTGTAACGCAGGTTGCGAATATCAAAGTTCGCACCGATGCCGGTGCCCAGTGTTTCGACCAGGTCTTTGATTTCCTGGTTCCCCATGATTTTGGAGACAGCCAGCGATTCGGTATTCAGAACCTTACCGCGTAAGGGAAGCACGGCCTGAATGCGGCTGTCTCGCCCCATCGCTGCGGTACCACCGGCGGACAGGCCTTCGACCAGGAACAGTTCCGACTCTTCCGGCTTGTTGGACCGGCAGTCCAGCAGCTTGCCCGGCAGGGTCGACTTGCGGTTGGAGGGTGTCTTGCGTCTGACTTCTTTCTGGGCATCGCGGCTGGCCATCCGGGCCCGGGCCGCCAGAACGATGCGCCCCACAACCGCGTCGGCGATTGAAGGGTTGTTGTTCAACCAGGTTTCCAGAAGCGGACGGACAATCCCTTCGACAAAGCCACTGACTTCCGGGTTATTCAGCTTCTCTTTGGTCTGCCCCTGGAACATCGGATCGTTATGGAACACCGAGATCAGACAGAGCACACCTTCGCGAATGTCGTCCGTCGAAATCAGGAGCCCCTTGTGCTTGATGTTATGCACGTCCATGTAGTTCTTGACCGCCTTGGCGATCCCCGACCGCAGCCCGCTTTCGTGCGTTCCCCCGGCATGGGTGCGGATACCGTTCACATAACTGCGCACCTGCTCGTCGGTCGCGTCGGTCCATTTCAGGGCCAGTTCCACGCGAATATGTTCGTCTTCTTTTTCCGCGTAAAACAGTTGTTCGTGTACCGGCTTCTTCTGCTGTTCGGTTGCCAGCTTGTCCAGGTAGCCACGAATCCCTTCCGGATGTGACAGTTCGTGTGTCTCTTTTTTGACTTCATCCCGGAACGTGATTTTCAGCCCGCCATGAATGAAGGCGATGTCTTCCAGGTGCTGGCGGATCGTGTCGGCGTTGAAGTGCACGCGGCGGAAAATGCTATCGTCCGGGCGGAAATGAATTTCCGTTCCATGCCCGCGGAATGGTTTAACCTTCTTTACCGGTGTCGTCGGTTTGCCCTTTTTATAGCGCTGCACATACTGGTGCCCGTCCCGGTAGACGGTCGCTACCATCTCTGAAGACAGTGCGTTGACCACAGATGAACCCACGCCGTGCAGACCACCGCTGCGGGCGTAGTTCTTGTCCGAGAATTTACCCCCGGCATGCAGGGTCGTCAGAATCAGTTCCAGGGCCGACTTCTTGGTCTTGGAGTGCTTATCGACCGGAATACCACGACCGTTGTCTTTGACACTGCACGACGCACCATCTTTATGCAGCGTGACCACAATCGTGTCCGCTTCATTGGCCAGGTATTCGTCGACCGAGTTGTCCACGATTTCCCAGAGCAGGTGATGCAGTCCGCGAATGTCTACACCCCCGATATACATCGAAGGCCGTCTGCGGACCGCTTCGAGCCCCTCCAGAACTTCGATGTCATCAGCGGAGTATTTTTTAGCGTCAGATGATTTTGCTGCCGTTGCCATAATTTTACTGGTCGTCTTTTCTCAATGAACTTGTAACTGAATTGTTTGTCTGCTCGCGATGGGAACATCGCCCCGCTGCAGGCTTATTCCTGTTCGATCTCGTCCCAGTCCACCACTTCGATGGGCGGATAGAGAATTTCAGCGAACCCGCTCCGCTGGCTGGTTTTGACCCCTTTACCGCCGCGGGACGTGACGCCGTACTTCATCTGGCCAAAAGTCATTTTCTTGCCACTGGTGTTGATGACCCGCAGACAGTCGCTGGGTCGCGTGAGCTGCAGGGCACCCATGACGGAGTCCCCTTTTTCCAGCTTGATCCCTTTGACTCCCTTACCCGGATTCGAGAGCAGGGCTGCTTCTTCGATCTCACAGTGTAACACACGGGCATCTTTGGTTGCGATAAACATCGTTTCCGCCTCATCCACCAGGCCGGCATAGACCACCCGGTCGTCTTTTCCGAGTCGACAGAATTTACGGCCCGCTTTCGTCGATGCCTGGCGGAACAGGCTGAACGAAATCCGCATGATCTGCCCCTTTTCGGTGACGATCAGCAGGTGCGGCGTAGGAATCGGCTCTTTCTTCGTCGCTTTATCTTCCGGTGTGAACCGGGCGTCTGTCGTAATCGCAGCGACCAGGCTTGCCCCGTCACCCATGCGGGCATGTTTCGAAAGCGGCTCGCCGTAACCCGAGGAGACCGGAACCTGCTCGATCGGCAGCGTATAGGCGACGCCATCACTGGAGAAGAACACCACATGATCCAGGGTGCTTCCTGGTGCGACATCCAGCACGCTGTCCCCTTCGCGGACACGCGTTTTGGCGAGCTCCCGGGTATCGCCTTTGGTCTGCAGCCGTCCGACGCGTTTGATCCATCCCTCGCGGGTGACCACCACGTTCGTGTTTTCTTTGACGATATACGCCTGCGGATCGAACTCGGTAATTTCGTCCGAAGAACCCAGCTTCGTCTGGCGTTTCTCGGGGAATTCCTCGCCCAGTTCTTTCAACTCGGTTTCAACCACCTTCCAGAGTCGTTTGTCGGAAGCCAGGATCTTGCGAATCCGGTCTGCTTCGGCCCGTTTCTCTTCCAGCTCCTCGCGGATCGTATTGATTTCCAGTTTCGAGATGCGGTACAGCTGCAGTTCCAGAATGGCCATGGTCTGGATTTCATCCAGCGGAAATTCGGCCATCAGCTTCTGGGCGGCATCCTGTTTCCCGTTACTGGCACGAATCAGTTTCAGGGCTTTATCCAGCCCGTTGAAGATGATTTCGAAACCTTCCAGGATATGGATCCGGCGTTCCAGCTGTTCCAACTGATATTCGAAGCGGCGGCGGACCGTAATGAAACGGAAGTCCAGGAAGTACTGTAACATCTCCCGCAGATCGCAACGGTGGGGAATCAGTACGTCTGAATCATCGGGAACCAGGCAGGTCAGGTTGACGGCGAAGTTCTGTTCCAGGTGCGTGTGCTTGTACAGGAAGGCCATTACCGTTTCAGGGTCGGCATCCGGCTTGATCTCCAGGACGATCTTCAGACCGTTCTTGTCGTCCGTTTCGTCGGCGACATCCAGCAGCTGGGGCAGCTTCCGCGATTCGACAATGCCCCCGATTTCCGACAGCAGAGATCCCGTTTCGACGGCATAAGGCACCGAATAAACGATCAGCCGCTGGGCATTTTTCGAACTGGCTTTTTTGTCTGTATCGATCTTCCACTCGCCCCGAATCTTGATCGGTCCGCGGCCATCCTTATAGACATTGGTGAGAGAGCGTTTGTCCGTGACGATCCGGCCTCCCAGCGGGAAGTCGGGACCTTTAATGTATTTCATTAATTGGGCCACGGTCGCATCGGGATGATGGATCAGATGCGTGCAGGCTTTGACTACTTCACCCAGATTGTGAGGTGGAATGTTCGTCGCCATCCCGACGGCGATCCCGTGTACTCCGTTAACCAGCAGGTTAGGGAAGCGGGCCGGCAGGACAACCGGCTCATTGCGGGTACCATCGTAGTTGGGACGCATTTCGACGGTCTGGTATCGCAGTTCATTCATCAGATGCTCTGCGATGCCGGTCAGACGGGCTTCCGTATAACGGGCAGCAGCGGCCGGTAGACCCATAATCGAACCGAAGTTCCCCTGACCATTGACCAGAGGGTTCCTCAGGTTGAAGTCCTGGGCCAGACGGACCAGGGCGTCATACACGGAAGCGTCACCGTGTGGATGGTAGTTACCCGTGGTATCACCACAGATTTTAGCGCATTTACGGGGCTTCGCATTGGCCACCAGACGCAAGTCGTGGTACATGACATACAAAATGCGGCGTTGTACCGGCTTCAGACCGTCCCGGACGTCAGGCAACGCCCGGGAAGTGATGACTGACATCGCGTAGTTCAGATAGCGACGTCGCGTGACCTCACTGATGGGAACATATTCAATACGGTCCGTTTCAACGCTGGCGTTTCCGTTGGTGCCATTCTCTGCGCCGTTACTGGCTGATTTTCGTTTCGCCAAGAGTCTCTCCAAAACTTCGATTACCCGTCCCGACTGAAGGTCAGCAGACGACCATCAGGTTATCGATCTCAGGCGGGCTTATTATTCAGAATTCGGGTCATTCCCGCTGGTAGTTTAAGAAAAATGTGTCGAATTTTATGTTTGTGAAAACATTGAGGATTGTATCTGTTAAAACGATTATTGAACAGATGAGGCCACTCGTAACCCGTTAAATAGACAATAATTCGGGAAAATAGGACGAATCGTCATCGTAGTTACAAAATGACTCATTCCGACGATTCCTGCCAGCCGAAATTTGGACTAGTGGCTTTCTTTTCGAGAGGGTCGCAATCTGGCGATTGAAACATACAAAATTGACCGGAACTCTGAAAAGTGAAAATTCATCTATTTCGGGGCTCGTTGCGGTCTTTGTGACATGACTCAGCCACAACGGGGAACCAGTACCGGTTCAGACACAAGACATTTGAACATTATAATTGACTGACGGAGGTCCGACGAGCCTTCGCCGCAGTCTCATTGGTGGATTAACCACAATAAAATCCAGGGAGGGATTGTTATGGCTCAGACGAGTCTGAAGGTAACCCTGCTCACAGGACTGTTACCGGCGTTTATTCTGATGGCGCCGGCACTACATGCTGCTGAGCCAGGTGCGGTCAATAATGCCGTTGTGCAGCAGGAAGTCCAGTCGAGTACGTCCAAATATAATCCGGTCAGCTGGTTCAAAAGAACATTCAGCCGCTCCAAGGATCAGTCGGCTGACGTCAAGCAGGTCGCTCACGAACAGCAGGCAGCTCCCCAGCAGTCCAGCCAGAAAGTGTTCGTCAAGCGTCCTACTCTCGGACGTCGTGCTTCGGGATATGGTCCGATTCAGCAGGTCAGCAATCAGCCGCGGATCATTACCTCCACACCGGCTCCCTTTAACAATGCTGTCCAGGCACGACCCATCAGCCACGGACACTTCAAAGACCATAAACATTACAAAGCCGCTCAGCCCATGCCATCGATGGCTGGTATGAACGTCCTGCCCGGATACCCGCAGCTGGGCGCTCCCATGTATCCCAGTCCCAAACCGGGGATTCCTGATTACGTCGGACGGACCATTATCACCAACCAGGCGTTCTCTCCGCATGAGATGCTCTATCCGCATGAGTACAACGCCATGTATGGCCCTTACTTCTACAACGTCAAAGGGGGCTGGATCTGGACTCCCTTCGGTATGCGTTCCCACGAACGCTGGGAACTCGAAGGTACCCGCGTCAACGTGAAGTACAAATCAGATTTCGGATTTTTCCCCAAGTTCATTCCTCCTATGGTGAGATAACGGCCTCTCACGGAGCGTTGTTGCAACCGGAAAACGTTTATCACGCTGAGCCATTCACTCAGAGATACGATCAGGAAGTTATAAAATGCACAAGTTAACTTATAAAATCGCAGGGCTCGTCGCAGTCGCCGGCATTATGACGGTTCTCTCTGCTCAGGGCCTGCATGCAGGTGAGCCTGGTGGCCTGAAACTGAATCAGAAACAGGCTGCTCCCATTCAGCAGGTGGGCTACCTCAAAGATAAATGTGGTTGTAAACACAACCATGTCTACTCCTACTCGAACGGTGCTACGTACTCGGGTGGTGGTGACTGTCCGCACTGTCGGACTTCAGCCGGCATCGGAAAACGCGGATCGCTTCGCGAATTCTTCCGTTGCAAATTCGGTTATTTCATTCCCACCGGCTGCGGTGGTAAAGGCTGTGCTCCTATCGGACACTACAAAATGACCTACGCCGTCGATCCTTACTACTTCGATGGTCGCGACGGACAGCTGTACGGTGCTCAGGGCTATGGCGTTCCTGTGGCTGTGCCTCTGGCTCCGACTGTACGTCAGACTTACAACTACGGATGGGGCGTTCCCTCCAGCCGCATTACTCCCATTTCTCGCATCGTTCAGTAATTTAAAACCCAGTAGCCTTTATCGGGTCCAGGAAGATTCACATGAAAATCTTAAGCGTGCAAAGCCTTGCGATTCTGGCAGTAACCGGCGTCATGCTCCATACTGTGACAGCAAGTGCTGAAGAGAAAACAACCGCCGGCGCGGGACAGATCCAGCAGGTCGGTCATCACGTGCGAGGTGGTGGCTACGGCTATAACTGCCCCCCCGGCTATTCCGACCGCTTTGACGGGGACGGCGTCTATCGCAACTACAACTCACGCGAAGGCTGGGCCTTCCTGAGAAAATGTCATACTTCACCCGGTCATGGCTGGTGTCCTCCTTCCGCTCAAATGATTCAACGCACCCCCGTGCAGTATCAGCGGTACTACTCGAACCAGTACATGGGACAGCCCGGCCCCACCGGACCGGCGAACTACCCGCAGATCTACATGCCTACCGATACCACCCAGCTCGGTTTCTACTACCAGAGTGTACCGACCTGGCAACCACGGGCCGGCATGATTCCGCCGCCACCCGATCCAAGCATGTACCACACACGTGACTGTCGTGCCTGCCGCGGACATGGCTGCAAGCACTGTCGCGGTCATAACTACTACGGACAGGGACCGGTTTACTACTCCACCGGTGCCCCCGTCGAAGCTCAGCCGGAAGCCGCTCCTCAGCAGCAGGAAGAAACTCCTGCTGTACCGCCAGAGCCTTCCAAGCTGAACCAGGCTTCTTACGAGAAGTAATTCTGAACCCCAATTCAGAAACGATTTCGTCAACATCAGACACCAGAGCCACTCCTGAACTTCAGGCAGTGGCTCTGGCTGTTTACCTGGGGTGCAAACCTGCTCTTGACCACACCCCGCCACCACGTATCCTCTTCCCCCTCTGGCTCGCGCGCGAGGCAGGTCAGCGATCACCGGAACACGTTGCACCAGTGACTCATCACCACCGGAATCACCCTCCATTTTCACCCCCTCTTCACGGGAACATCTCGCACCGCTGTTCTCACTACAGTGAATAAACGCCTCAATTTTCAGGGCAATTCGAGACAGAACCGGGACACAGCAGGACAAAAACCCGGACCAATCAGGACAAAATCCGGTCACACCAGGACAAAATTCTGTCTTGACTCCCCCGTCCCCTTCACCATGATTCAATAACTTCAGACAGCGCTCCTTCCTTCCCATCGTGAGCGGCAAAGCGCTAGTAACTCCGATTACAAATAGTTTCCCACCAAAGCAAATTGTTGCCATTGCTTCCTGGTTTT